>CAZDGY010001239.1:0-1967 GCA_964504685.1 uncultured Kofleriaceae bacterium
CGACGATCACCTGCGTCGTCGTCGATAGGCCGGGGTTGGTCTGCTCCTTCTTGATCCCGTCGACGTGGGTGCGGAGCTGGAGCCGCGAGGTCGGATCGCCGCCGATGATCTCGAAGCCCATACCGGGATGACGACCGAGCGCACGCGCCGCCGCCGGGGTCAGCATGTGCGCGACGCGAGCGAACAACACGAGCTCCGTACCGTCGGGCAGGGTCACGCGTAACTGGGTCTCTTCGCCGACGCCGAGCAGCGCCTCGGTGCGGACAAACATCCCCCGCGCCGAAACATCTTCGGTCTCCGCTTCGACGACGCCGGCCGGCCGGTCGAACTCGACTCGACACCGACTGACCAGTCGTTGGTCGCGTCCCCGGCGCGCGCTTGCCACTACCCGAAAGTTTACTGGTGGGCGCGCGGCTTGTCCTGTTTGCCGCTTGGCGGGTCGGTCACTTACGTAAGTACCGATGGTTACGGCGGTTGTTCCGCGCCTGCCGTTTGGCATATGTTTTCAAGAATCTTTGAATGATTTGGGAGCATCCTAGGGCCAGCCGATGACCGCCCAACCCGTGCTCGAACAACTCGCCCGGACCAGCGCGCATCGCGGCGCGCGGGACCTCGGCGACCGCCTCGCCAGCATCCAGCAATGGATGCGCGCCGATCTTCTCGAGGTCGACGCCGCGCTCGATGCGTTGCCGCGGCGCGACAACCTCGTGCACAGCGCGGGCGCCCACCTGCTCGCGCTGCGCGGCAAACACGTCCGCCCGTTGTGCGTCGCGCTCTCGAGTCGGTTCGGGCTCGGCTTCACGCCGCGCGCGCGTTCGCTCGCGGTTGCGGTGGAGCTCGTGCATTCGGCGACGCTGTTGCACGACGATGTCGTCGACGTCGCGGATCGACGACGCGGCCAGCCGACCGCGCGCGTTGTCTACGGCAACGCGGCGTCGATCTTCGCCGGCGATTGGCTGCTCGTCGCCGCGCTGCGCCGGATCGCCGCTGCTGAGGTTCCCGGCTTACTCGATCTGATGTTGACCACGATCGACGAGATGATCGTCGCGGAGTCAGTGCAGCTCGAACGCCGCGGCAAGCTCGCATGCGGGCGCGAGGACTACTTCAAGATCGTCGAAGGCAAGACCGCCGCGCTGTTCCGCTGGGCGTCGATCGCCGGTGCGCGCGCCGCCGGGCTCGATCGCCGCGCTGAAGCTGCACTCGAACGCTTCGGCCTGCACCTCGGCGTCGCGTTTCAAGCGATCGATGACGAGCTCGACTACGTCGTCGGCACCGGCAAGGATCCACTCGCCGATCTCCGCGAGGGCAAGATGGCATATCCGCTCGTCGTCGCGCTCGAGCGCGAGCCGGCGCTCGCCGACGTGATCGAACCGCTGCTCGCGGCCGAGGATCCGCCGCGCGAAGAGCTCGCTGCGATCGCGGCTGCCGTGCGCGCGACTGGCGCGCTCGCTGCGACCCGCGCACTCGCCGAGCACCACGTCAGAGGCGCGCTCGCCGAGCTCGACTCGTTGCCGGCGTGTACCGCACGCGAAGCGCTCGAGACCGTCGCGCTCGCCTCGTTGGAGCGCCAGTCATGACCGAGCAACAACAGCTCGCCACGTTGGGAAGTGGCGCGATGTTCGATCGCATCGCCGCGCGTTACGACACGGTCAACCGCGTGTTGTCGCTCGGCCTCGATCGCGGCTGGCGGCGGCGGGCAGTCCGCGCACTCGAGCTCGGCGAGCACCCGCGCGTCGTCGACATCGCCGCCGGTACCGGGGATGTCGCGATCGAAATCGCGCGGATGCATCCGCACGCGCGGGTCGTCGCGATCGATCCGTCCGCGAAGATGCTCGCGGTGGCGGCGCAGAAGCTCACTCGTCGCGCGCTCACCGATCAGATCGAGCTAGTCGAAGGCGACGCGCAAGCGCTGCCGCTGCGCAACTGCGAGGTCGATGCAGCGACGATCGCGTTCGGCATTCGCAACG
>CAZDGY010001240.1:0-1966 GCA_964504685.1 uncultured Kofleriaceae bacterium
CGCCGACCGCCCACAACACGAGCGCGGCGATCCCCCCGAGCCCGACGCCGACGATCCCGCCGGCAAGAGCGCACGGCCCGGCGCGCTGCGCATCGAGCTCGCATCCACCGAAGCCGATGATTCCCGACGCGATGCCCGTCGTGATCGCGGGATGCTTGACCGCGAACTCGCAGCCCGGCGCCGCGCACGCGAGCGCGGCAGTCAATGCGATCGCGCGCTTCATGCTGCCGCCGCCATTAGCCGTGATACCCAGGGTCGTTGCCCTTCGCGGTTTGCGCCGCGGTCCAGGCCGCAAACACCTCGTCGCGGACATCCCACAACTTCGGAAAGAACCGCTGCTTCATACCGTGGGCGAGCAAGTCGGAGTGCTTGCCCTTGAGCGATGGCGTGCCGGTGCCGATGATCCGATAGACCAACACGAGGTGGCGCTGTCGCCACATCTGCAGCAGCTGGTCGTATTCAACGAGGCCCTCGCACACGGCAAACACCGCGTGGTGATCGTGCGGATGCTCGTAGATCTCGCGCAGCGTCAGCTTGCGATGTTCGAGAAAGCTCGCGAATGCCGGCCACACGATCTCGCCGGGCAACTTCACCATCGTGCGAAACCCTGGCGATTCCTGGCCCGAGCCGCGGCCGAGCCCGGTGCGAATCGTCATGTAGTCGGTCGGCGCCATCGTGTCGAGCAGCTCGATCGACTGCAGCAGCACGCGCTGCGCTCGCGCGATTCGACCGAGCGTCGTGACCGCGCGCGCGACATCGTCCGCGGCGAGCAGCGCGCACACGAACCGCAGCTCGTGCTCGATCAGCTTCATGTACAGCTCGTGCGCCTGATGCACGACCTGGAACTGCATCTCGTCGTGGCACGTCATCGCCTCGGGCGACTTCTGCAGCGACAGCAGCTCCTCGGTGCGGATGTACTTTTCGTAGTCGGTGAGCGCCATCTCCGCCGCCGATTTACCACGGCCCCATCGCCGGGCGCCGCGTAGCATGTTTCATCAATCACAAGTATCTATAATCGATACACAATACGGTTAGTTGTTAGCACTCGCCGCCAGGGGTTGCCAAACCCGCGAACGGTGGCTAAAGGTAGCTGCGAGAAATCACTTTCTGGAGAGCACGATGAAAATCCGTCCGCTGCACGATCGAATTCTGGTCAAGCGTCTCGATGAAGAGACCAAGACTTCTGGTGGTCTGTTCATCCCCGACTCGGCAAAAGAGAAGCCGGTCCAAGCCAAGGTCATCGCCGTCGGCGCTGGCAAGCACGACAAGAGCGGGAAGTTGATCCCCCTCGACGTCAAGGCCGGCGACCGCGTGCTGTTCAGCAAGTACAGCGGCTCGGACATCAAGATCGACGGCGAAGAGCACCTGATCCTTCGTGAAGAAGATCTGCTCGCCGTTCTCGACTAACCCTTTTATCGTCTCTCACACGCAAGGAACCAACAGCCATGGCTGCTAAAGAAATCATTTTTTCGACGACCGCTCGCTCGGAGATCGCTAAGGGACTCAACCTTCTGGCCAACGCCGTCAAGGTCACCCTCGGCCCGCGCGGTCGCAATGTCGTCATCGAGAAGTCGTGGGGCGCTCCCACGGTGACCAAGGACGGCGTCACGGTCGCGAAGGAAGTCGAGATCGAGAACAAGTTCCAGAACATGGGCGCGCAGATGGTGAAGGAGGTCGCTTCCAAGACCTCTGACGTCGCCGGTGACGGCACGACCACTGCGACCGTGCTCGCGCAAGCGATCTACAACGAGGGCGCCAAGCTCGTCGCCGCGGGCCTCAACCCGATGGATCTGAAGCGTGGCATCGAAGCGGCGACGGCGACCGTCGTCGACGAGATCAAGAAGATGGCGACGCCGACCAAGGGCAAGGACGACATCGCGCAGGTCGGCACGATCAGCGCGAACGGCGACACCGAGATCGGCAACATGATCGCCGAGGCGATGAAGAAGGTCGGCAAGGAAGGCGT
>CAZDGY010001241.1:0-1965 GCA_964504685.1 uncultured Kofleriaceae bacterium
TCGAAGGCCAGGAGGCCTACGAGCAACATCGCGTGAGCCCGGCGACGAGCGGCTCGAACTATCGCGCGCGCGAGTGCCTGATCGAGCTCTACCGCCTGCCGCCGACCGTGACGAGCAAAGACAAACCGTACGCGGCGTTCAGCGCGCAGACCGATCGCGATCGGCTAGTCGCGGCACACGCTCGCCTCGTGCACTAACCTAGTTCGTGCTCGGGAACTCGATCGGGAATAGCAGGCTCTCTTCGTTCCACGTGGCGAACTGCTGCCAAGTTCCCCAGAAATAGGGTGTGTTGGTCTGGGCCGAACCGTTCATGCCCATCGAGCCGTCCCATGCCAACGACGTCATCGTGCTGGGCTTGCTCTGATAGTCGGCATCGTTGCCAGCGATGTCGGTGCCGATCACCGCGATCGTGGCGGTCTGCGCGCCGGCGATCAGATCGATCGTGAACGTCAGCGGCGCGGAAACCGTCGGCAGCGGCGCGGTGCCGTTGGTCGGCGACATCGCGGCGTAGTCGCTCTCCTTGAAGGTGACGTCGAGAGGGTCGAGCACGGAATCAGCGCCCGAGAGCTGCAACGTCTGACGCGCTATGCCGATCGACGGCGTCGTCGCCGGATCGGGATACGGGGCGCTGGCGCCGGCGAGAAAGAACGGGTAGCGCACCGCGACTTGGACTTGGCCGTCCGCGATCGCGAAGTCGTAACTGCCATCGGCAGCGGTCTCGGTGTAGTTGCCGACCGACTGCTCCGAGAGCACCTTCGTACCGCTGAGCCGCTCGCCGATCTGGAACCCGACTCCGAAACACGGCTGTGCGATGGTGCCGTACGTCACCTTGCCGGTGACATGGTGCAGCGTCGCGGCCGCAGGCTGCGGCACGGTGAGCGCCGAGATCGAACGCTTGCCGATCGGCGCGCCCGCGATCGGCCCGACGAACGCGGGGTTCGTCTGGTCCTCGAACCACGTGTTGCCCTTGGCGACGTTATCGGTATCGCCGGTGACCTTGAACAGATACGGATACGGTCCACCGTCTGGGACGGTCACGCCGGTGACGATGAACGTGCCGGTGCCATCGTCGGTCAACGATGCGCGCGGAGTCGACCAATCGTCGCCGACCGCGAACTGACCGTAGAGGCCGACCGCGGTCACCCCTTGCCATTGCGGACGAAAGCAAAAGTCGGCCTTGCCGTGGCCGCTCGTCGGCGGCGGACATGGGTTCGGCGCGAACGTCGTGGTAGTCGCGGCACAGCTCGACACGAGCGGCGACACCCCGGCGGCATCGTGATCGACCGTCCCATCGAGGGCCGCGTCGCTACCGGCGTTGCTGTCGACGCCGGCATCGAGGTGACTGCCACCGCAGCCCAGCGCTAAGACACATGACGCGAGTAATGACTTCATGGGTTCGCTCCACACGCGATCCACTCGGCGAGTGCTTCGCGATCATCGGCAGGTGGACCGCCGGACGGCGGCATCGGTGGCTTACCGGTCGGCGGATCGGCCGGCGGGCAGCCCATCGCGGAACCCTGCGAGCCGTCGCCGTCGGCGCACACCGCGATCTTCTCGGCCCATTGCTTGACGTCATCGAGCGTGTCGAAGTTCGCTTCCTTCGGCGAGCCTTGCCGCATGTCGTCGGGGAGGCCCGCGCTGTGGCAGCCCTGGCACCAGTTCGCCATGAACGGCGCGCCGAAGTTGTCGTACGTCATGTACGAATTCGCGCAGCTCGCGCCATCCGGCAACGGCACGATCACGCTGCCGTCGGGACCGGCACCGGGGTCGTGGCCACAGCCCGCGACGAGCGCCGCGATGATGAGGGCGTTACGCGATAAACGCATTGAACACCGGTGTGCTGGAGAAGTGGGTCGACGGATCGACGCCGCACAATTGCAGCACGCCCGCCGCGAAGTTCTGGAACATAAGCGACTGTCCGGTCGACGACACTGCGCCGGTCGTGAAGTCGAGGAGCTCGGCTTG
>CAZDGY010001242.1:0-1964 GCA_964504685.1 uncultured Kofleriaceae bacterium
GCGGCGTCGAGCCAGACAGCGACATGTCGATGTCGGGCGGCACCGCGCGTTCGGCGGCAGCCGAAGCGTTGTCACCGCGAACCACGCCGACCAAACCGAAATCGGTGACGCGCACGGTCCCGTCATGAGCGAGCAGCAGGTTGTCCGGCTTGAAGTCGCGGTGGATGAGCCCTGCGGCGTGCGCCGCGCCGAGTCCGCGCCCTGCTTGAATGAACACGTCGACGATGTCGCGTTGCGAGCGGCGTTGCTCGGCGAGCCAGGCGCTCACCGTGCCGCGCTCGGCAAACTCCATCGCGACATAGACCTGGTCGCCGTACATCCCGACCTCGTGCACCTTGATCACGTTCGGGTGATCGATCTTGGCCATCGCCTGCGCTTCGCGGAGTAGCCGCGCGCGTGCGTCGTCCGCGTTCGCGCCGGTCGCGCGCAGCAGCTTGAGCGCCACCTTGCGATCGAGTTGCGGATCGTAGGCCGAGTAGACGATGCCCATCCCGCCGGTGCCGAGCACGTCGAGCACGACGAACCGGCCGATCAGGTCGCCGCGGGCTAGACCACTGACCTGCGCCGCCAAGCTGGGCTGCGATGCGACGGTCTCATTGGTCTCCGCGGCAACCGTGTCACTCGTAGCGACGTCGGCCTTGGCCTCGAGGCCGAGCCCGAGCACGGTGTTGTCGGCCATCGCGCGATCGAGGATAGCGCGTCGCCGCGGTCGATTACTTCGCTTTGATCCGCGCGATGTCAGCCTGCTCGGACGTCGGCAGGAACCGGATCAAGCAGCGGCCGGGCTCGAGCGGCAGGTACGCCGCTGCGAACAAGAACGAGTTCTGCCAATCCGTTCGGGTCGCGAGCGTCTCGACCGGGTTGCCGAGCAGCGACCGCATCCAGGTCTCGACATCATTCTCGACGCAGCCGCGCACCTTGAATTGCAGCTCGATGAGTGGCGCGGTCGGCTCGGTGCCGAGGAAGTACGCATCGACCTCGGCAGTGCGATGCGCGACTTTGTACGGGGTCAGCTCGTAGCACCACGTGACCTTGCGTCCGTTGACGTCGGTCGGCTCGCAATGGCCTTCGCGCGCGTCGGCAAGCGTCGTGCGGTTGTCGCCGAAATGAAAGCGGCCGATCGAGGACACTTCAGCCTCGCGGCCACTGCATCCAACGAGCCCGAGCGCGAGCCCGAGCACGAGCACGAGCACGTGTACGTGTTTCACGCGGCTCTCCCCGAGATCGACACCGCGACCGTCACCTCGTCCGACATCTTGATCATCAAGAACCGCGGCGCGGATAACCCGAGCGTGCGGATGTCGAGGTGGAACGTCGCGCTCGCTTCGAGTCGCATCGCATCGAGCGTACCCTTGCCTGCGAGCTCGAGCCCGACCTGTTTGCCGCGCCAGCTCAACGTGCCGCGCGCCTTTGCGGTGAATGCCTGGCCATCGCGCACGATCTCGGACACACCGTCGAGCCGGAACGTTGCAGTCGGATGATCGGCGAGCTGGAAGTCGTTCTTGAGCTTACGGTTCTTCAGCCAGTCGCCGGCATCGCAAGCGGTCATGTCGACCGTGAAGCTCGCGGTCGCGGCATCGAGATGATCGGGATCGGCCTCGACGTCGCCGCTGACCTTGCTCCACACCGTCGTCGTGTCGTGCACCGCCGACTTCGCGGTGACCGTGAGCTTGTCGCTCTCGACTCGGTATTTCACGCTGCGAGACACTGCAGCAGCAGCGTCGTCACGTTGTCGGTGCCGCCGTTGCGGTTCGCTGCATCGACGAGCTCGGCGACCGCGCGCTCGAGGCTCTTCGCGCCCGATGCGATCTGCGCGATCTGCTCGTCGACCACCATGCCGGACAGCCCGTCGGAGCACAGGATGTAGACGTCGCCGCTCTTGATCTGATGGCTGCGAATATCGACTTGTACGGTCTCGCGCATGCCGAGCGCGCGCGTGATGACGTTCTTGTGGGGGAAGTTGC
>CAZDGY010001243.1:0-1964 GCA_964504685.1 uncultured Kofleriaceae bacterium
CGCGAGAAACAGACCGCCCAGCACTACTTCATCGACATCGTGCCGAGGAAGTCGCGCTTGCCGATCTCGACGCCGTTGTGGCGCAGGATCGCGTAGGCCATCGTCAGGTGGAACATGAAGTTCGGTTGCGCGTGCTCGATGAAGTAGTCGAGCCCGTTCATCGCCTTACCTTCCCAACGCGGCAAGCTGATCTTGTGCGTCGCGATGTGCTCGAAGTCCGCCGCCTTGAACTCCTCGAGGTACGCGACGACGGTCGCGATCCGCTTGCGAGTCTCTTCGATCGTCGTCTCGGTGTCGGCGTGCGACGGCGGCGTCTTGCCCGACGTGCGCGCTGCGGCGTACTTCGCGCTATCGCACGTGGACTGGATCTGGAACACGAGCGGCAGCATGTCGGGCGCGAGCCGGAACTGGAGCAGCGTGTTCGGGTCGTACTTCTTCGCTTCAGCGTGCGCGATCGCCTTGCCGAGGAAGGTGTCGAGGTTGCCGAGCAGCTTCTTGATCTCGAGCACGAACGGGAAGATGGTCATGGCCGAAGCGGTAGCACGGCCGGACGCGGCTGTCAGCGATCGCGGAGGTACTCGCAGCGCGGCGCCTGAATGTGCGGCGTGACCCACGAGACGTTCGCGAGCTCCTCGAGCAAGAACCGGAAGTTCCAGTAGCCGACGACGAAGAAGTCCATCTTGCGCCGGATGATGCCGCCGCCGGTGTCGTCCGCGCGGACGCAGCCGTCGTGGACCGAGCCATCCGGCAGCACCATGCCGTCGAACTCCGGAATGTAGAGCGGCTCGCCGATCGGGATGATCCGCTGATCGACCGCGACGGACTTGTACGGGATCAACGGCCGCGTGCCCGAGCCGCGCCCGTAGGGATAGGCGACCGGATCGAGCGCTTCGAAGCACGTGCCGTAGCCAAACTTGCACCCGCCGGTCGTGTTGACGACGCGACCGTCGGCCATCACCCCCGAGCCCTCGAGCCGAAGGTCTCGCGCGAACTTCTCGAGCACGTGCGCGAAGTACCAGCCCTCCTTCGAGTAGATCTCGACCTTGGGCACTCGCGGCGCGGGCGGCGGTGGCTTGGTCTTCGGCCAGTTCGGCGGTCGCGGTGGCGGCAGTGGCAGCTCGTAGGTCGTCTCGTAGCTGATCCAGTAGAACCGCAGCGCCCAGCCGTAGTCTTGGACGAGCGGGTAGCCGCAGCACAGCTTGTCCTTGCCGCGCAGCACTGCCTTGGCCTGAACCGCGACGCCGTCCTTGGCGAGCTTGCTGTCGTCGGCGCTCGCCGTCGCCGCGATCACGGCCAAGACGAGCGCGATCTTCACCACGATCTGATCGTACTGTGGAACCGATGTGGGTGCACGATCTCGCCGCCGCCGACGCCAGCTGCGGCGGCAAAGCGGTCGGGCTCGCGCGGTTGATCGCGGCAGGCTTGCCGGTGCCAGACGGCTTCGCGATCGACGACGGTGCGTTTCGCTCGGTGGTGGGCGAGTGGACCGCGACCGAGCTGTCGGCGATCGGCCACGAGCTCGAACGCGCGGCGCAGCGGATCGAGGTGGTCGTGCTACCGGCCGACTTCGTACGCGAAGTGGAAAGCCGCGCCAGCGCGCTCGGCGATCGCGTGATCGTCAGATCGTCGGCGACGATCGAAGATGGTCAGGCCGGTGCCGCCGCGGGCGTGTTTTCGTCGCGGGTCGTCGCGATCGCGCAACTGTGGCCGGCGATTCGCGCGGTGTGGTCGAGCGCGCTGACCCCGCTCGCCGCGGCGTACGCGCGGCGGCGCGGTGCAGCGATCGCGATCGGCGTCGTCGTGCAGCGCTACGTCGCGGGCGAGTTGGTCACGATCTACACGCGACCGCCTGGTGATCCTGCTGGCGGCGATGCGCTCGTACAGCGCGGCTCGCCGCCGGCGTTGGCCCGGGTCGCGCGAACGAGCCCGGATGTCGACTTGACCGCGCCGCCATCCAGCGCCGC
>CAZDGY010001244.1:0-1960 GCA_964504685.1 uncultured Kofleriaceae bacterium
ATCAAGATCGAGACGGCGCTCGAGAACGGAACGGTTTCGGTCGTCATTCGCGACACCGGCTGCGGCATCCCGCTCGACGTCCAGCCACGACTGTTCACGCCGTTCTTCACGACGAAGCCCGTCGGGGTCGGCACCGGGCTCGGCCTGGCGATCTCGCACCGGATCATCACGTCGATGGGCGGCGAGATCACGTTCGAGACCGAGGTCGGCAAAGGCACGCTGTTCAAGGTCACGCTACCGGTTACCCAGACGGTCAAGCCGGTGGTATCGCGAACGAAGTCTCCGCTACCGCCGGCATTGCGCCGCGGTCGGGTGCTCGTGATCGACGACGAAGAGCCGCTCGCGCAGGCGTTGCGCCGGTTTCTTTCGGTCGATCACGAAGTCGACGCGGTCACGAGTGCGCGCACTGCGCTGGATGGCATCCGCCGCGGCGAGCGCTACGACGTCATCCTGTGCGATCTGATGATGCCTCAGGTCACCGGCATGGACTTCCATGCTGCGGTGCTCGAGCTCGATCCAAAGCAGGCAGCGAAGATCGTGTTCGTCACCGGCGGTGCATTCACCGCGGCTGCGCGCCAGTTCCTCGATTCGACTCGCAACCGCCGGCTCGAGAAGCCGTTCGACCTGAAGGCTCTCGGCAACCTCGTCAACGAGATGCTCGTATAGTAAGGCATGCCGGAACCGACCTTCGACTACGACTACATCGTCGTTGGCTCGGGGTTCGGCGGTGCGGTGTCCGCGTGCCGGCTCGCCGAGAAGGGCTATTCGGTCGCGGTGCTCGAGATGGGCAAGCGATGGACCGCCGCCGATTTCCCGAAGACCTCGTGGAATGCGCGCAAGTTCGTGTGGCGCCCGGGCGCGAAGTTGTTCGGCTTCTTCAACCTGCGTCCGTTCAAGCACGTCATGATATTGTGCGGCAATGCGGTCGGCGGCGGATCGATCACGTACGCGAACACGATGCTCGTGCCGCCGGATTCGGTGTGGGGCGAAGGCTCGTGGAAAGGCATCGCTCCGTGGCAAAGCGAGATGCCGGCGCACTTCGCGACGGCACGCCGCATGCTCGGAGTCACCGAGAACAAGATCCTCGGCGACGCCGATCGCGTGCTGAAACAGGCTGCTGAAGACCAAGGCGTCGGCGCGTCGTTCTATCGCACCGACGTCGCGGTGTATTTCGGCGTCAAGCAGGGCGAGAACCATCCCGATCCATACTTCGACGGCCAGGGGCCGCCGCGCACGAGCTGTATCGGTTGCGGCGGCTGCATGGTCGGCTGCCGATTCAACGCGAAGAACACGCTGGACAAGAACTACCTGTACTTCGCGGAGAAGCACGGCGCGAAGATCTTCGCGGAGACCCGAGTCATCGATATCCAGCCGCTCGCGGGCGACGATGGCGCCGCCGGCTATCGCGTCACGACCGAGCGATCGACCGCGTGGTTCGCGAAGCAGCGGCGTACGTTCACTGCACGCGGGGTCGTGCTGTCCGCATCGGCGCTCGGCTCGACCGACTTGCTGCTCCGGCTCAAGCAGAGCGGATCGTTGCCGGCGCTGTCGCCGCGGCTCGGCGACGACGTGCGCACGAACAGCGAATCGCTGGTCGGCGTGCGCTTCCCCGGCAAGCGGTTCGACATGTCGACCGGCATCGCGATCGGCTCGGGCATCCACATCGATCAGTTCACCCACATCGAAGCGACGCGCTATCCGCGCGGGTCGGATGCGCTCGGGCTGCTCGCGACGATGCTCGTCACCGGCACCGGCTGGAAGCGAATCGGCAAGTGGATCGGCAGCGCGTTTCGCCATCCGATCAAGTTCGCGCGCGCCGGCTGGCCGTTCGGGTTCGCACGCCAGACGCTGATCTTGTTGGTCATGCAGACGATCGACGCCACGCTGCGCATGCGACTGCGCCGTCGCTGGTTCTGGCCGTTCACCCGCCTGCTGTGCAGCGACGGCGACCGGATCCCGA
>CAZDGY010001245.1:0-1955 GCA_964504685.1 uncultured Kofleriaceae bacterium
GCCGGGCGGCACCGCGATCGCGGGACTGCACACGCTCGAGCAAGGCGGGCTGCGCACCACGCTGATCAACGCGGTCGAGACCGCGACGAAGCGCGCGAAAGAGCTCGGCCGCGGGGGCAAGTAGTGGCGCTCGCCGTTCGCCAGCACGCGGGTGCGGTGACGTTCGACGTCCTGGTTCAGCCGCGAGCGTCGCGCGTCGCGTTCGGGCCGGTGCACGACGGCCGCTTGAAGATCGCGGTCACCTCTCCCCCGGTCGACGGCGAGGCAAACGCGGCAGTGATCGAGGCGCTCGCGGACAAGCTCGGCATCGCGCGCCGCGCGATCGAGGTGATCGCCGGCGCGAGCTCTCGGCGCAAGACGCTGCGGGTCGCCGGCGTCGCGGCGGCCGCGATCGAGGCGCTCGCGTGAGGCGCGCGCTCGTCGGGTTGGTGCTCGTCGCATGCAGCGGCCAGTCGGGCACGCTCGCGATCAGCCTCGCCACCGCGCCCGGCTCGAACCTGCTCGATAGCGCCGAATCGCTGAAGCTGACGCTCACCTACCCCGCGCAAACGACGACCGCGACGCGCTCCAGTACCGGATTCGACATCACGATCGACGTCCCGGCCGACGGCAACGCATCGCAGCTCTACGTCGACGCACTCGATGCAACTGGCACGCTGCTCGCGACCGGCCAGTCACCGCCGTTCGCGCTCGGCGCCGAGGACTCGACGCTCGTCGTGTATATGGCGCCGCCGCTCTCGGTCGGCGTCGCGCCGGTCGCGTTGGCATCGGGACGCGATCAGATCGCAGCGGGCTCGTTGGGCTACGGCGTGATCCTCGCCGGCGGCATCGGCGCGGCCGGCGCTCTCGACGATGTCGAGATCTACAACGGCTTCACGCACGCGCTGCAGACTGGCATGGTGTTGCCCGCCGCACGCGGTGCGATGGCGCTCGGCATCGGCCAGAACGGCGTCGTCTACTTTTTCGGCGGCACCGACGCGACCGGCGCCACGGTCGGCAACCTGTGGCGATTCGACACGACGGTCGCGCCGAACGGCTCGTACATCGACGATGGCGATCAAGCTGGCGTCGCCCGCACCGGCGCGCTCGCACTCGCGATCGACTCCAACGATGACTACCTCGTCACCGGCACGCCGCCCGGCGCGTTGTCTGGAACCGCCGGCACGGTCACCGCGCGCACCGACTTCACGGCCCTGCCCGACCAAGGCGCGACCGTGGTCGGCAGCGACGGGGTCGCGTCGACGATCATGGCCGGCGTCGCGGGCTCGACGACCGGGCTCGTGCGGTTTCGCGCCGGCGCGTTCGATACGCCCGATGGCATGAGCATCGCCGCGCGGACCGGCCACACCGTCGTCGCGCTCGAGGCCGGCAAGGTCGCCGTCGTGTGCGGTGGCAGCGCGTTCCCCGATGCGCTGGTGATCGATGCCGCGACCGCGGCGGCCAGCATCGTCCCGACGGTGCCGGCTGTTCCGGTATCCGAGTGCGCGGCTGCAGCGACGAGTCGCTACGTCGTGATCGCCGGCGGCTCCGACGCGACCGGCGCGGTGAGCGCGGCGGTCGACATCTACGACGCGACCACGCTCGCATATGTCGCATCGACCACGCTCGTCACGCCGCGCACGGGTGCGTCTGCAGTCGCGCTGCCGAACGGCCAGATCTTGTTCGCCGGCGGCGTGGATGCGGAAGGCAACTTCGTCGAGACGCTCGAGCTGTTCACGCCCGACTCGCCAGAGTGATCACTTCGCGGCGAGCGCATCGCACGCAGGCTGATCGCTCCAATCGCACGCCTTGTGCAGCAACGTGAGTGCGCGCGTCTCGTCGCCGTGTTTGCGCGCGAGCAACGCTTCGTGGGTGCAGCCCCACGCTTGTGGGCCATGCTTGTCGCCGGTAACCGCCATCTCGCACGACCGTTGGTAGCTAACGATCGCCGCCGCTTCGTCGACCGCCGCGCCTTC
>CAZDGY010001246.1:0-1940 GCA_964504685.1 uncultured Kofleriaceae bacterium
CGGCGGCGAGCTGCTTCATCAGATCGCGGATCCAGCGGATCCCGTCCGGGTCGAGCCCGTTCACAGGCTCGTCGAGCATCACGACCTCCGGGTCACCGAGAAGCGCAGCTGCGATCCCCAGTCGTTGCCCCATCCCGAGAGAGAACTGTCCGGCGCGCTTCCGCTCGACCGCTTCCAGCCCGACGAGCTCGATCAACTCGGTCACGCGACTACGAGGGATGCCGTGGGTCTGCGCGAGCGCGAGCAGGTGGCCGTAAGCGGAGCGTCCCGGGTGGATCGAGCGGGCCTCGAGCAGGGCGCCGACCTCGTGGAGCGGGGCGCTTTGCTCCGCGTAGTGCTTGCCGTTGACCGTGACGTCGCCTCCAGATGGCGCGTCGAGCCCGAGGATCATCCGCATCGTGGTCGACTTGCCCGACCCGTTCGGCCCGAGGAAGCCCGTCACGATGCCGGGCCTGACCTTGAACGTCAGATCATCGACTGCCGTGGTATCGCCGTAGCGCTTGCTGAGATGTCGTGCCTCGATCATGGTGTCTCCTTTGAATGGCGACGCGACTTGCGTCTCATCACAGAAGACCACCGCCGGCTGAGCTGAATGCGAGCGCTAGCTGAGAGTTCCCGGAGAGATCGTCTCCTGGACCAGAGGCAGGTGGATCTCGAACACCGACCCGTGCGGCTGCGCGGCTCGCAGTTCGATCCTGCCGCCGTGCGCGTTCACGATCGAGCGGACGATCGCGAGGCCGAGGCCGGCGCCGCCGAAATCCCGGGCTCGCGATTCGTCCGGCCGGGAGAAGCGGTCGAAGACGACGTCACGGTCCCGTTCGGGCACACCCGGTCCCGTGTCCTCGACCGTCAACACGGCCTCACCATCGGAGGTTCGCAGCGAAAGGTACGCCGGTGCTCCTGGCGGGGTGTGTTGGCGGATGTTCGCGAGCAGGTTGTCGAGCACCTGGCGAATCCGGCCCGCGTCGACCTCGGCGATCAGGGGTCTCTGGGCTAGCTCGAACTGGATCGGCCGATCGGGCTCGACGGCGCGCGCAGCGTCGATTGCGGCTTCGACGACGTCGTCAAGGGCGACCGGGTGCAACGTGAGCGGCCGCGCATCGTCGAGTTGCGCGAGCAGGAGTAGATCCTCGACCAGCTGCGACATGCGGGCTGCCTCGTCCTCGATCGCACGCATCACCTTCGCCAGGTCATCGGGCCGGCGGTCTGCGCCACGGCGAAACAGCTCCGCGTAGCCGCGGATCGAGGTCAGCGGCGTTCGGAGCTCGTGCGAAGCGTCCGCGAGGAACTGCCGCAAACGCGACTCCGTTGAGTCACGTGCAGCAAACGCAGCCTCGTTCTCAACGAGCATCCGATTCAGCGCTGTCGCGACGCGGCCGATCTCGCTTCGCCGCGGCGCGTCGGGAACGCGCGCCCCGAGGTCACCCGCAACGATCGCGTCGGCCGTCATAGCGATCCTCCGCAGCGGTCGAAGACTCCGCGTCAGCACGATCGCAGCGACCAGCGCAAGCAGCACCAGAACGATTCCACCCACGATCAGATTCAGGCGGAGGAGATCGGAGAGCGTGCTCACCTCGCTCATGACCGACACGACAGCAACGAGCATGCCGCGAGGCGACGACACCGCAATCACCTCGAATCGCGGTGGGGAGCCGATCTGGAATGGGCGCCCGAGCCGCGAACCGAGATCCGCCGGCAACCGTACGGACGCCGCCTCGGCTGTTTCGGCTCGCATGAGGACCTGGCCGTTCGGGCGCAACAACTCGACGAGCACCGACCTGTCGCCCCCGGCTACGACCGGCAACCTGAGCTTCTCGCCGCGGGCAAGAGCGGCGGCGGCACTCGACGCAGCCTGACGCACACTCGAGTGAGCGCGATTGTCGACGTAGCTACGCAGAAGGAAGAACGTGGTCGCGTCGGTAGCGACGATGCCGAGGGCT
>CAZDGY010001247.1:0-1939 GCA_964504685.1 uncultured Kofleriaceae bacterium
GCCTGCCCGCCGCGCTGTTCTTCGGCCGGCTCGCGAACCCGCAGTACCTCGATCACCGCCTCGACGCGAAGATGAGCCTGTACTTGATCGGCGCGGTCATGCTCGGCCTCCACGTCCTGACGTTCGCCGCGCACCAGCACCTCGCGTTCGCCAGCGATCCCGCGCCGACCGTCGTGTTGTACGCGGCGCTGTTCTTGTTCTTCGTCAGCGAGTACCTATTCTTCGAAGAGGTCCATCTCTACACGTACGACTTCGTCGCCGAGCGCGTCGGCTTCAAGCTCGGTTGGGGATGCATCGCGTTCTACCCGTACTTCTATTGCGTGGGCTTATGGTCCGAGGCGGCCCAACCCAATCCGCACGCGCCGCCGTGGTTGGAGATCGCAGCCGCCGTCGTGTTCTTTGCCGGCTGGGCCACGTCACGCGGTGCCAATCTGCAGAAGTTTCGCTTCAAGACACGCCCGACCGAGCGCTTCCTCGGGATCGCGCCCGAGGTCGTGAGCGACGGCGAGCGCGCGCTGTTATGCAGCGGGTTTTGGCGCGCGTCGCGCCACATCAACTACCTCGGCGAGCTCGGCATGGCGGTCGGCCTCACGCTCGCTCTAGGCAGGCCGCTCGATCCGTGGCCGTGGCTGTACCCGATCTACTACGTCGCGCTGCTCGTGCCGCGCCAGCTCGACGACGACCGCCGCTGCGCCGCGAAGTACGGCGCACTGTGGACAGAGTATTGCGCGCGCGTCCCGTATCGGATCATTCCGCACGTCTACTGACGCGATGGCTGGAACTACCGAGACTGCTGGGTGTCTGAATCCCCATGCGGCGTTGTCTTCTACCGATGCGTTTCGTCGTCGTGCTCGCGGCTTCGTGTGGCTCGGCCCGGGTATCACCGCCCGTCTCGAACACGCGGCCCGCGCGGCCCGCGCCTGAGGTCTCGACTGATTCGGACGTGATCGCCGCGGCGCTCGAGCGCGTTCGCGCGACACCCGAGACGTTGCTCGACCACAGTCTCGCCGGCGACCATCACTACGTGATGATCGAGCCGGGGACCGCGAAGCTATCGCTGCCGGCGCCGTTCGTCGCGATGACCAAGGCGGAGCTCGAGGCCGAGGCCGATCGCACGAGCTCGAAGGTCGGCTTTATCCACATCTTTGGCGTCGAGGCTCACGGCGACGACGCGGACATCACGATCGGCGGCGACATCGCGCTGCCGGCGGCGCATCGCAAGCACAAGCTGTGTTGCTGCGAGGGCACCGACCACTACACCCGCTCGAACGGCACGTGGACCTACGCGTCGACCGGCATGCAGATATGTAGCTGACGCTCGTGACCACGCGTGACTATCGGCTGGTTGTCCCGCCTCGCGCGCGAATCCGATCGAGCACGAGCACGAGTACGCATACCAGCGGGTCCATTGTGATCGATTTGCGGCGCACGGACGCGAGCGTTCGCGATCACGTCGCCGTGTGCGGCGCGCCGCGAGGGAAGCGCGGTGACCTCAGCGCGCTGAAAGTTGACAAAAGCGACAGCGTCCCCAAGGAATCCCAGCGATCACGTATCGATAGCTCGGTGCCACCGCGCCGCTGGTTGACAAAAGCGACAGCGTCCCCATCACAGGGCGGAGGCGATGTAGCCAGCGGCTCGGGTCGCCATCGCCATGATCGTCAGCTGCGGGTTGACGCCGAGCGCGCCCGGCACCGTGCTGCCATCGACGATGTACAAGTCGCGCACGTCGTGACTCTGATGATCGAGGCCGACGACGCTCGTCTTCGGATCTTTGCCCATCTTGCACGTTCCGAGCGGGTGATAGCTCGCGAGCGCGAGCTCGCTCGGCGCGGGCGGCGATGCGCGAAACTTCGCGAGCTCACCGACTTCGACGATCGGCATGGTCGAGCGGCCGGCGTACAGCCGTTTCGCGCCGGCCGCGGCGAGGATCTCGAACATG
>CAZDGY010001248.1:0-1939 GCA_964504685.1 uncultured Kofleriaceae bacterium
CCCCGCGCATGGCCGCGAGCATAGCTCAGGCTCGCGATCGTCGTCGCCAGTCACCCGAGCTAACGGCCGGGAAACCCGGAGGCCGCGTGGTACGCTGACCGCGTGATGTCCGCCGCTAAGCGACTAGCCGCGCTCGTCGAGCGTTGCGAAGCCGATCGCGCAAAGATCGCGAGCGAGCGGGCCGCCGGTGATGCGCTCGCGCTCGAGGTCGGCGGTGAGCTCGAGCTGCGGTGGCGGGTCGCGGTGTTGCGCTCGGTGATGGCGAGCCCGCCGGACGGAGACGCGGTGCGCGAGCTCTATGGCGAGCTCGTCGATCGATTCCGCGACGACGCGGCGCGGCTCAAGGTGCTGCGCGCGCTCGGCGACGAGATCAAGAAGCTGGAGCGCGAGGGCACGCTGCCGAGCACGCTCGTCGCGCGCAGCGAACGCCGCCGCGGCAAGACCGCGCCGCCGCGCTAGTAGGCCACGTTCGCAGGCGGTTCGTGCTATCCAGTCGCCGCGATGAGCCTGGTCGTCCTCGACGACGTTACGTTGTTCTTCGGGGATCGGATGATCTTCGACGCCGCGTCGCTGCGGCTTGGCCACGGTGACCGCATCGGACTGATCGGCCCGAATGGCTCGGGCAAGACGACGATGCTCAAGGTGATCGCCGGCGTGCAGGAGATCGACGACGGCACGGTGACGCGCGCGAACGGCGTGCGCGTCGGCTACCTGCCGCAAGACATCTCGGTCGCGGCCGGTCGAACACTGATCGACATGATCTTGTCGAGCGTACCGGGACGGGCCGAGCTCGATCGCCGCCTCGCCGACATCGAGAACCAGCTCGAAGCCGCGAGCGCGAGCGAGCTGGAAGGCGAGGCGATGATGGAGCTCGCCGAAGAGGTCGCCGACCTGCACGAGCGGATCGACCACTTCGAGCGGTTCTTCAGCGAGCACGAGGCGCTCGCGATCCTCGCCGGCCTCGGGTTCCAACCCGGCGACGAGCAACGCGACATCGGCGAGTTCTCGGGCGGCTGGAAGATGCGCGGCGTGCTCGCCGGCTTGCTGTTCCAGCGCCCCGACGTGCTGCTCCTCGACGAACCGACGAACCACCTCGATATGCCATCGGTCGCATGGTTCAGCGAGTTCTTGAAGAAGTGGAATCGCTCGTTCGTGTTGATCAGCCACGACCGCGAGTTCCTCAACGAACAGATCGCGCGCGTGGTGTCGCTCGAGCTCGAAGGCGTGCGCAGCTACGTCGGTAACTACGACCGCTACGTCGCGGCGCGCGAAGAAGAAGAGACGATCCTCGCGGGCAAAGCGAAGAACCTCGCGCGCGAACGCGAGCGGCTGACCCGGTTCGTCGATCGGTTTCGCGCACAGGCGAACAAAGCGCGCGCGGTCCAGTCGCGGATCAAGTCGCTCGAGAAGATGGAGTCGGTCGAGACCTATCAGAAGCGCGGCACGATGCGGTTCTCGTTCCCGCCGACCGCACGCAGCGCCGCCGAGACCATCCGCGTCGACCGGCTCGCGAAGGCCTACGGCGACCACGTCGTGTTTCCCGGCATCAACCTCGCGGTCAAGCGCGGCGAAAAGATCGGCATCATCGGCGTCAACGGCGCGGGCAAGACCACGCTCTTGCGCATGCTCGCCGGCGAGCTGCCGCACGACAGCGGGTCGATCAAGCTCGGCGCCGGCGTCGTGCCCGGCTACTACGCGCAGCACCACGCCGAATCCCTCGACATGTCGGCGACGGTCTACGAGTCGGTGCAGCGGTTCGCGCCCGACGTCGCGCCGGCGCGCGTTCGCTCGATCCTCGGCGCGT
The DNA here is from genome assembly GCA_964504685.1 of uncultured Kofleriaceae bacterium. Lineage (GTDB taxonomy): Bacteria > Myxococcota_A > Polyangia > Haliangiales > Haliangiaceae > JABFXX01. The sequence goes on from CAZDGY010001248.1 coordinate 1,805, forward strand.
TCATGTTCTCGGGCGACGACGTCGAAAAGCAGTGCAAGGTGCTGTCCGGCGGAGAGCGCGCCCGCGTCGCACTCGCGAGGTTGTGCGCGTCACCCGGCAACTTGCTGTTGATGGACGAGCCGACGAATCACCTCG
>CAZDGY010001249.1:0-1938 GCA_964504685.1 uncultured Kofleriaceae bacterium
CGAGGCCCGCGACGCGCACCGTGCCCGCGGTCGGCGCGAGCAACCCGGCGAGCGCGCGCAACAGCGTGGTCTTGCCGGCGCCGTTCGGACCGACGATCGCGACGAGCTCGCCGCCGTTGATCTGCGCGCTCACGCTATGCACGACGCGACGGCCGCCGAGCGCGACGTCGACATCGGTCAGCTGAACGAGCGAGCTCACGCCTCGTGTGTACTACGTAAGCCGGCGGCGAACCCGGTCAGCCGTTGCCACCGGCCGTAAAGCCGACCACGAGGTCGGTCGTGCGGACGTACGCGTGGACGAGCCCGAGCTGCGGCATCGGGATCGAGGCGCGCGACCAGCCGGTCTTCGAGCCGACATCACCGCTGTAGATCTCGAGCGCTCGCTTGACCTGACCGATGCGGACGCCACCTGGCTTGTCGTAGAAGGACGCGCCGGCGGCGAGCGTGGCGGACGATGCATCGTCGACGCCCCCGACGCTGCGCCGCTGTCGTCGGGCTCGTACCGGCGCACGGCTTCGGGCAAGCGCGTGACCGCCGCGGCGGCAACGAGGCCGCGCAGCGTGATGCCGACGGCCGCCGCCAACACCGGTGTGTCCGCGGCGAGGTGGGAGTCGATCATCTCGCTCGTCCCCGGGGCGTGCGGCTCGCGGTGGAAGCTCGTCCGGGTCGCGCTGGCGTCCACCCCGGTCAGCGCTGCGGCCGATGCACCCACCCGGACGGTCGGTGCGGTGCGCACTCGCAGCCGGCTCAGGGCGCGGTCTGGATGGCCTTCGCGAGCGCGGCGAGCGCCGGTGCGATCCGCGGCGATGGCGCCATCAGGTACGGCTCGGACAGCATCACGACATGACCAGCGCTGACCGCGGGCACCGCGACGTCGTGCCACGCGGCGGCAGCGTTCGGACCGCTACCCGCATACGACAGATCGAGGATGACATCGGGTTTCGCGGCGAGCACTTCCTCGATCGAGATCTTTGGATAGCGCACCCCCGAGGTCGCGAGCGCGTTGTCGCCGCCGACCACCGCGAGCAACTCGTCGACCCAGCTGCCCGGACCCGCCGCGACCATGCCGCCCAACCCGCCGGTTTCGCGGTCGATGATCGCGAGCACTTTGGGGTGGTGCGCCGGTCGATGCGCGGTCGCGTTCGCGATCGCAGCGTGGATCTCGGCGATCACCGCGTCGGCTTGGCTGCTGCGCTGTAACGTCGCGCCGACCGTGTGGAGCGCCGCCTCGACATCACCGAGGGCATGAAACGCGCACTGGACGGTCGCGATGCCCGCACCGTGCAGCGCTTTCTCGGCATCGCGATGAATGTCGTCGACGATGACCAGCGTCGGATGGAGCGCCACGATCGACTCGAGGTTCGGTCCGGTGAAGCTGCCGACCTTCGGCAGCCGTTTGACCTCGGGCGGAAACACCGAGTAGTCGTCGACGCCGACGAGCATCCCCGCCGCACCGAGCGCGGCGACGACCTCGGTACCCGACGGCATCAGCGTGACGATTCGCGCGGATTGGCCGGCCGGCGGCGGCGGTGTCGCGGGCTGCGAATCGCAGCTGACCGCGAGCGACGTCGCGACCGCGATCAGGGCGAGCGCGAGAGTCCGTCGCATGTGCTCGTCCGTACCACACCGCGCGCTGGTATCGTGGATCCGTGAGCGACGCCGAGCTGATCGGAACCGTGCTCGACGGTCGCTACCGGGTGATCTCGCCGATCGCCGAAGGCGCGATGGGCAGCGTCTATCGCGGCGAGCGGGTCAACCTCGGCCGCGAGGTCGCGATCAAAGTCATGCGCGGCGCGTTGCCGGGCGAGCTGTCGAGTCGCGAGCGGTTCGCACGCGAAGCGCAGGTGATGGCCAAGCTCGACCATCCGCATTGCGTCGCGGTGATCGATTTCGGCGTGCACGACGACAAGCCGTACGTCGTGATGGATCTCGTCCGCG
>CAZDGY010001250.1:0-1936 GCA_964504685.1 uncultured Kofleriaceae bacterium
TCACCGAGCCGATCGACAACGCGGTGAGGAGGACGGCCGCTCCGATGAACAGAGCGTCCTTCCAGCGGTCGCGGAGATGGCGGCGAGCAATGTCGGTCAAATTCCCCATGGCAGTACCTCCAGCAAAAGAAACTCCCACCATAAAAATACCAAGTCCCGTTTGGGGTGTCACGCAAATCGCGAGAAAACGGCCCGTAGAGGGATCGATGTTGTCGTCGAGAAATGCCGAAACATCGCGACACCGAGCACCCTGGCCTACATCACGGGACTACACGTACGTGGGAGTTACTTACCCGCCGTCACGTGATTGCAGTACTTGCGCGGGAGTGTGGTCTCGTCGGTTCTGCACGTAGGAGGCACGACCTCGCTGCGCGGTTGACACGAGGTCGCGAGCTACGACAGCCGCTCTTCGGCTTCGAGGCGATCCGACAGCGATGCGATGTCGCCGCGCAGTGAAGCGCCACACGCCCGACAATGCGTATCGCTCTCGCGCACGACGACCGAGCAAGCCGAGCAGCGCGGGACGCGCACGCGTCGGCCGACGACATGACCGGCACACGCGCTACCGAGAGCGATCACGGGTGCCGCGCCACGGCTCGCGACAAGTGCGGCGATGCCGACGCCGAGCACCGTCCCGGCGACCATCCCGACGCCGCCGCGATTCGTACGCCAGCGAAATGCGATGCGCTCGGCCGGCACCGGCACGTCTAGCGCGACCGTCTCGAACGGCTCGATCGCAGGGCGTTTTGCGATCGCGGGTGCGTCGAGCGCGATGCCGAGCTCGGCGCGCAACTCGCCCCCGGTGTCGCGCAGCGCTGCGATCCACGCGGTGACTTCATCGCGCTGCGGCGGCTCGAGCCCACGCGGCGGCACGGTCTCGCCGCGCACGATCGCTTGCACCGCGAGCAAGAACGCGAGCTCGGACATATCGATGTAGCCCGCCTGCAGCACGTCGTATTCGATCGGCGCGTAGCCGCCGTAGAATCGGCCACTGCGCGTGTACTGCTGGAACGCGGCATTCGCGGCGAGCACGCCGAGCCCGAGGTAGACGGTCGCGATCGAGCCGCGCTCGTGGTCGCGCTCGGGATCGAGATCGATTCCGTCGCGCTCGTTCGCGCGATACGGGTCCGGCGCGGGCTGACGCGCGAGCATCGCGTGTGCGACGCCGACTTCATGCGCGAGCGTGCCCGCGACATTGTCGTCGCCGATGTGCATCGCGGACAGCACGGCGACGTAACCCGCCGGCGCCTGCTCGTCGGTAGGCCGGAGCTCGATCACGGCGCAATCGGTCGCCGGCTTGCGCTCGGTCGGCGGCGCGCCGACCAGCTCGTCGAGCACGACCGCACCCGACAGCGGGCGCGGACTGGTCCCGACCGCGTTCGCGTGCGCGATCAGCCGCCGCACGAGCAGCTCGACGCCGGAACAGCTCGGCGCCCATGGTTCGGGGAACGCCGCTGGGCCAGGTACGACCGGCGGCAGGAGCAGCGACTCGGCGCCACCGGCCGCGATCAGCTCCGCGACAGCCGCGAGAAGATCGCGACGCCGCTCGGGCTCCGGCTGATCGGGCACCGCCACGCCAGGCTATGTAGCACGCCTTTAGATGGCCACGACGTCGGCGCCGCCGCGCGCCGCCGGAGGCGCCGCACCGCGTGACCCGAGCTTGCTGAGGTTCACCGATACGAGCTTGCTCACGCCGGGCTCTTGCATCGTGACGCCGTACAGAATGTCGGCCGATTCCATCGTGCGCTTGTTGTGCGTGATCACGATGAACTGCGAGCGATCGGTCATCTCGCGCACGATCTCGTTGTAGCGATCGACGTTGGCTTCGTCGAGCGGCGCATCGACCTCGTCGAGGATGCAGAACGGCGACGGCTTGATCAAGAAGATCGAGAACACGAGCGCGACCGCGGTTAGCGCCTTCTCGCCGCCGGACAGC
>CAZDGY010001251.1:0-1936 GCA_964504685.1 uncultured Kofleriaceae bacterium
GGGTTCTTCAACAACGGCGGCTCGCGCTGCTTCGTCGTCAACGTCGGCGCCCCCGAGGGTGTTGCCGTCGCGCCGAAGGCTGCGAACGCCGAGAAGAAGGACGAGAAGGCTCCCGTTACCGTCGGCGGTGGCGGTCGTGACGGCCTGTACATCGGCCGCGATGGTGGTCCCGGTGCGCGCACCGGATTGAAGTGCATGGACGAGGTCGACGAGATCGCGATCATCGCGGCTCCCGGCCAGATCAGCGCGGCCGTCCAGGACGCGTTGCTCTCGCACTGCGAGACCCGCAAGGATCGGTTCGCGATCCTCGACTCGCCGGAGACGATCACCGGTGGCGTGGACAAGCTGCCCAAGCCGCGCGACTCCAAGTACGGCGCGTACTACTTCCCGTGGATCCAGGTCTACGATCCGGACAAGGGCAACATCTTCGTGCCGCCCTCGGGGCACATCGCGGGCGTGTACTCGCGCACCGATAGCGAGCGCGGCGTCCACAAGGCGCCGGCGAACGAGATCATGCGCGGCGCGCTCGGCCTCAAGTACAACGTGAGCAAGGGCGAGCAGGATCTGTTGAACCCGAAGGGTATCAACGCGATCCGGTTCATGAACGGCGGCATCCGCATCTGGGGCGCTCGCACGCTGTCGAGCGATCCGTCGTGGCGTTACATCAACGTCCGCCGGCTGTTCATCATGGTCGAGTCGTCGATCGAGCGCGCGACCCAGTGGGTCGTGTTCGAGCCCAACGACCATCGCCTGTGGAAGCGCGTGCAGCGGACGATTTCGTCGTTCTTGACGCTGCTCTGGCGCAACGGCGCGCTGATGGGCGTCTCGCCCGAGCAGGCGTTCTACGTCAAGTGCGACGAGGAGACCAACCCGCCCGAAGTGATCGACGCCGGCCAGCTGGTCTGCGAGATCGGCCTCGCGCCGGTGAAGCCCGCGGAATTCGTCATCTTCCGGGTCGGCCAGATGGCGTCCGGCGGCGGCGTCGAAGAGTAGTGGTCTAGGAAGCAACCCACCCGGGTTGCCGTAGAAAGCGACGAATCAAAGCGGGCGCCCATCCGCATACGGCGGGTGGGCGGACCCGACGGCCAAAGGAAGACCTGAAACGTCAGGGAGACTATCGGTGATTACAAGGTAGGCGGGGCGAGGCGAAGCTTCGCGAGGGGTGTGGCGTAGCGTTGTGACCGCCGAGGTTCTCCGTGCCGGGCCGGCACCAAGTGACACGAGACAACGGGAGACAATAGCAAATGGCAGTAGACACCAAGCGTAGCTATACCGGCGGGCGATTCATGCTCGAGGTCGATAGCGCGGGCGCCGCCTACAACGTCGGCTACCTCAAGAAGTTCAGCGGCCTCCATATGGAAGCCGACATCGCGACCCACGACCTGTCGACCGATAACTTCCAACCGAAGCACGTGTCCAACATCAAGTGGACGTCGGCGAAGGCCTCGGTCGGTATCGGCATGGGCCGCGGCATGTACGAGTGGATCAACGCAGCGTTCCAAAAGGGCTACATCACCAAGTCGGGCGCGTTCACGGCTGCCGACTTCGACTACAAGGCGCAGACCCGCCTCGAGTTCCAGCAGGCGCTGATCACGAGCGTCACCGTGCCGAAGCTCGATGGTTCGAGCAAAGACGCGGCGTACTTCGACATCGAGTTCCAGCCGGAAATCGTCCGCTGGCACAAGGCGAACGGCGAAGACATCCGCGGCAAGATCGGGCCGAAGCAGAAGGCGTGGTTGTGCTCGAACTTCAAGATCGAGCTCTCGCACCTGCCGTGTGACCGCGTGTCGTCGATCGACTCGTTCACCTGGAAGTGCGCGGTTGCGCCGGACCCGGTGGGTGGAACGCGCGAGTACACGTATCACCCGGCGAACGTGAAGATCCCCGACCTCAAGCTCAGCATCTCGAAGGCCGACCACGCCCCGTGGGCGGACGC
>CAZDGY010001252.1:0-1933 GCA_964504685.1 uncultured Kofleriaceae bacterium
GCGCGCCGACGCGTAGCACTTGACCGTCCGCGCTGTCCTCGACGGGCAGCTCGTCGGACACCAGATCGGCGATCACGTTGTCGATCAGCACGGCCGGACGCGGATCCGGATCATCGGAGCTCGCGTCGCCGAAGAGGCTGCCCATCGTCGCGCGCTCGAGTAGCTCCGAGCCGCGATCGATCGCTTCTTCGAGCGTATCGTTGAACGCTTGGCCGAACAGGCTGACGCCACCGTCGAAGCTCTCGCGCACTTCGAGCGCGGCCTTCGCCGCTTCCATCGCGCCCGACTTGCCGGGCTGACGCGCGGCGAGCAACGCGGAGCCCTCTTCGAACACGTGGACGTCCATGTCGTGGCGCTTGGCGACCTCTGCGAGCTTCTTGTCGTGCTCGTCGTTCTGCGGCGGATCGAACGTCGACAGGAAGACGAAGGAGCTCGGCCCGTTGTCCACCGGCACCTTCGTGTTGCGCGTCCCGGGCAGTACCTTGGTCGCTGGCTCGTGCGTGACGTGGCGACGCCGCTCCGTATCGGGCAGCGCCGGCAACGTGATCATGCGCGCGAGCAAGTCGCCGGCATTCGCGATCCGCTTCGCCGGATCTTTCTCGAGCATCGCCGCCACGAGTGCTCGCAGCTCGGCCGGCGCCTCGGGACACATCGGCTCGATCGGAGCCGCCTCGCTGAGCAGGACCTTCGCGCGGATCGCCGCCGCGGTCTTGCCCGCGAACGCGAGCCGGCCGGTCAGGCCCTCGTAGAGCACGCAGCCGAGTGACCAAACGTCGGTCGCGCAGCCGATGTCCATCTGGCCGCGCGCCTGCTCGGGCGACATGTACGACGGTGTACCTAACATCACACCGGTGCGGGTCAGCACGCCGGCTTCGTTCGCGAGTCGCGCGATCCCGAAGTCGACGACCTTCACCGTATCGGGCGAACCGCCGGCGAGGATGATGTTCGACGGCTTGATGTCGCGGTGAATCACGCCAAGCGTATGCGTCGCGGCGAGCGCGAACGCGACGCCTTTTGCGATCGTGACCGCCTCCCGCACGGTGGTGCCGACCGTCCGGTGATGCACGGACAACGTGATGCCCTCGATCCATTCCTCCGCGAGGTAATGCACGCTGTCGGCGATGCCGTGCGACACATATCCGACGACGTTTGGATGGTGAACGTTCGATAGCGTGACCGATTCGCGTTGGAACCGCGCCAGATCGGACGGCCGCTCGAGCCTCAAGATCTTGAGCGCCACGATCTTCTGGGTCTGAAGATCGCGGCTGCGGTAGACCGAGCCCATCCCGCCCTTGCTCGCCTGCGAAAGCAGCTCGAATCTACCGTCGACGACGGTGCCCTTTCGCATCCAACAAATTATACCGCGCCCTCAGTAAGGCTGAAAGGTGCAGGACGGCGTCGCTGGTCCGCAAACGGCTCCGCCCGCTTCGGCCATGCAGTCATCGAGCGCCTGGTCGAGCACCGCGTTTACGGTGTCATCGTCCCAGGCGGTGCCATCGCGGTCCTCCGACACTGGAAATAGCTCTCCAGTGCTCTCGTTCGCCGCCTCGCACGTGACGGTACCGACGGTGTCCCAGGCGGTGATTCCCCACACATGCCACCAGCCGCCATGTGGGCGATGGAACCGACCCCAGTCATGCGCTGGGCGATAGCCGCGATGAACGATGCGCAGCCGAGGGTCGTGGTCGATGACGTGGCCCGGCCGGTGGTCGACGACGACCGCGTGGTTCTCGTCCTTGTTGGTCTTCACGTCATGGATGATGACCTTGTGCGGCGGGTTGTTGACCGGGTGCATCGGCTGCTCCGGGTGCGGCACGACGTGAACGCCGACCGTTCGCGCGCCGGTCTTCGCAGGCGCGGATACCGCGCGCGGTGCAGCGTGATGGTCCGGCGCAGCGCTAGCCGCGAGGGGAATCGAAGAGAAAGCGAGCAA
>CAZDGY010001253.1:0-1932 GCA_964504685.1 uncultured Kofleriaceae bacterium
ATTGGGACCTGGCCCTGGGGCGGGCGGTGCCGGCGTCCGAGCGCGGTCATCCCGGCTGCGCCGGCGAGGGCGTCTGCCACCGTCGTGCCCCGTTCGGCCGCGCGTGTCGTCATGCGTGCGAGGAGGGCGTCGGTCGCGATCGGGCCGGGCGCGATCGCGTTGACGCGGATGTTGCGGCTGCCGAGCTCGAGCGCCGCCGAGCGGACGATGCCGAGCACCGCATGCTTGCTCGCCGCGTAGGCCGGGATGTTCGCGTCGCCGCGCCACGAGTTGAGCGACGCGACCGCGACGACGGCGGCACCCTCTCTCAGGTCGTCGAGCGCGTGCGCGAGCACCGAGGCGACGCCGAAGACGTTGACCCGCATGACCGCGTCCCACTCGGCGGGATCGAAGCCCGCGAGACCTCGCCAGGGCGGCACGATGCCGGCGGCCAGCACGAGCACGTCGACGCCGCGAAGTCGCGCCGCCGCCGTGCGCACGGCGGCGGCGACCGAGCCGTCGTCGCGCACGTCCGCCTCGACGGAGCTCCACCCGGCCGGGGCCGCGCCGGCCGCCGGTGCGCGCAGGTCGAGGATCGCACCGGTCGCGCCGGCCTCGGCGAGCAGGCCCGAGATCGCGAGGCCGATGCCGCTCGCGCCGCCCGTGACCAGCGCCGTCTTCCCGGCGAGGGGCCGGCCGATGTCCACCGTCAGCCCGCGCCCTCGCGCAGGACCGCACACTGGCGGGCGAGGTCGCCCGACTCGAACGAGGCGTCGACGATGATCTCGCCGACGCCGGCGGCGACGAGCGCGGGCAGCTGCGGCGCCAGCTCGTCGGCCCGCCCGGTGGTCTCGACGATCCGCAGCACGACCCGCAGGGCCGCCGGGTCGCGTCCGGCAGCGCGCGCCGCGTCGCGCATCTGCGCGAGCGCGGACTCGATCTCGGCGGGATCGAGCGCGCTCAGCGGCTGCTGGGCGAGCCAGCCGTCCGCGACGCGACCGGCACGCGCGAGGGCCGCGCGCGAGTGGCCGCCCATCAGCACCGGGATCGGCGCGGGGGGCGGGGGCAGCACGAGCACGCCGGGGGGCAGGTGGTAGCGGTCGGAGTCGTGCGCGGCCGGCCGGCCGGTCCAGCAGTCGCGCAGCAGGCCGATCCACTCCTCCAGGCGGGGGCCGCGATCGGGGAAGGTCACGCCGAGCGCGTCGAACTCCTCCTTCAGCCAGCCGGCTCCGACGCCGAGCGCGAACCGGCCCTCGACGGCGCCTGCGATCGAGGCGACCTGCTTCGCGAACAGCACGGGGTTGCGCAGCGGCAGCACGATCACGGCGGTGCCGAGCGTGACCCGCTCGGTGACCGCGGCCGCGAGCGCGAGCGCCACGAGCGCCTCCACGTAGGGCGAGTCGGACGCCCACGTTGCACGCCCGTCGGCCGCGAACGGGTAGTGCGAGTCCATCGAGGTGGGCAGCACGATGTGGTCGCTGACCCAGAGCGAGTCGAAGCCCGCGCCCTCGAGCGCGCGCGCCATGGCCGGGATTCCGATCGTCTGGGGCAGTGCGCCGCTGTTCGGCAGCTTCGCCCCGATACGGAGAGTGCTCAAGTCGGAGTACTCAACCACAGCGGGATTAGTGCGTCAAGCGGTGATACTGGCGCTACGCGCACATTCATGAGAAGGTTGCCTGCGCGGTGGACCGGCCGCGTAGTTGTCTATCGTTCGAAGGACGGCGTTGGGACGCATTGCGATCACGGGTGACGGGACGACCGACGGGGGTCACGCGTGAAGGCCGTCGGCGTTGCCGCGGGCGGGGCCGAGCGCGACAGCGGGTTCGTGCAGTCGCTGCAGCGCGGGCTCGCGGTGATCCGCGCATTCGACGCCGAGAACCCGCTGCTCACGTTGAGCGACGTCGCGAAGGCGACCGACCTCGCCCCGGCGACCGCGCGGCGCTTCGTGCTGAC
>CAZDGY010001254.1:0-1923 GCA_964504685.1 uncultured Kofleriaceae bacterium
GATTTCATCAATCCAACCCAGGTTCCGGTGCTGTCCGACGACACCGATGGCGGCGATCCGGAGATCAGCGGCGACGGTAAGACGATCATGTTTGCGAGCACCCGGGATGGCGGAATGCCGAACATCTTCATGTCGACGCGCGCCTGTCCCTGATCTGGGGCATCTCGTACGAGCCTGGCGGGTTGCACGGAACAGCCAGGGACCGTATGTTCCACGCGCCTATGCGTGGTTTAGCCATCGTTCTCGCCATCTCGCTTGTCGCTTGTCAAAAAAGCGACGCCAACAAGACCGCGGCTGCGACCGGCTCGGGCTCGGGCTCGGGCTCGGGCTCGGGTGCCTCCAAGATGCCGCAGCATCCGAAGCCGGAGCAGATTCCGCCGCCGTTCGATCTCAACAACCCGCCGGGCGACGCGATCAAGACCGCCTCGGGCTTGATCTACAAGAAGGAAGTCACGAACGACGCCGGTGCCGCCGCGAAGAAAAACGACACGGTGATGATCAACTACACCGGTTGGAAGCAGGCGAGCGGCGAGACGTTCTTCACGAACAAGACGCGCGGCCAGCCGATGCCATTGCCGCTCGCGAACGCGGCGCCGGCTTTCACCGAAGCGCTGCAGCTGATCAAGAAGGGCGAGAAGGCGATGCTGTGGGTGCCGCCGTCGATCGGCTACAAGGGCAAGCCGCAGGGCACGCCCGAGACGCTGGTCTACGAGGTCGAGGTCGTCGACATCCAGCCGGCGCCGCCGATCCCCGACGACATCGCGAAGCCGAGTGACAAGGCCGAGACGCTCAAGAGCGGCACCAAGGTGCTCGTCGTGAAGCCGGGCACTGGCAAAGACAAAGCGAAGGACTACGACACCGTCGAGTACAACTACAGCGGTTGGGATGCCGACGGCCGGATGTTCGACTCGACCGAGATGCGCAAGCACCCGGCGACGTCGCAACCGTTTCATCAGTCGCCCGCGTTTCAAGAAGTGCTGACGACGATGACCGAGGGCGAGCGCGTGCGGTTCTGGGCGCCGGCCGAGCAAGTACTGAAGGGCGGACGGCCGCAGCCAGGCGCGCCGACCGGGCTGCTCTGCTACGAGGTCGAGGTCACGAAGATCACGCCGGGCATCGCGCCGCCGCCGGTTCCGACGGATGTCGCGAAGCCGCCGGCCGACGCGAAGAAGACCGCGAAGGGCGTGTTCTACAAGGTGCTCGCGGCCGGTAAGGGCGGCCCGCATCCGGCGCCGACCGATACGGTCAAGGTCAACTACACGGGCTGGACGACCGACGGCAAGATGTTCGACTCGTCGGTGATTCGCAACCAGCCGGCCGAGTTCCCGCTCAACGGCGTGATCGCAGGTTGGACCGACGGCATTCCAGTGATGTCGGTGGGCGACAAGGTCCGGTTCTGGATCCCCGAGGAGCTCGCCTACAAGGGCTCGCCCGGTCGGCCGCAGGGCATGCTCGTGTTCGACGTCGAGCTGCTCGAGATCAAAGCGGGACCGCCGCCGGGGCAGGGTCCGCACGGTGGACCGCACGGTGGCATGCACGGAGGCCCGCCGGGGATGCACCCCCCGCCGCCGGGAGCTCCGCCGCCGACGCCTCCCGCGACGCCACCCGCGACGAAGTGATTCCGCCCGAGGTCGCCGCCGCGTGGGGATGGTCGCCGACCGCGATCACTGCGCTGGCCGGCGGCCTCATCAACGCGACGTTCGTCGTCCATGACGCCGAGCGGCCGATCGCGGTCGTCCAGCGGCTGCATCCGGTGTTCGGCGCAGAGGTCAACCTCGACCTCGAAGCGGTGACCGCGCACCTCGCCGCGCGCGGGCTCGAGACGCCGCGGCTGCTACGCACGCTCGCCGGCGAGCCATGGCTCGTACACGAAGGCGTTTGGCGCGCCTTGACCTGGGTCGACGGCGATTCGGTCGACGCGGT
>CAZDGY010001255.1:0-1921 GCA_964504685.1 uncultured Kofleriaceae bacterium
GGTCGAAGCTCGGGATCATGCGCTGGTACCAGTACCGCACGTGCGCCGGGCATCGGGGCGACTGGTCGAGGCCGTGTCGCTTGAGCAGTTGCCATGGACACGCCGGATAGGAGGCCACTGCGAGTGTGAGCGACTCTCGTTTGGCGATCGCCACGAATGCGGGCGACCACATACGGGCCAGGCTGTCGCCCATGAGCAGGACGCGCGGTCCGGTGCCGTGCACGACGATGCACTCGGTGGCCGCCTGGCCGATGCAGTCGGGCACGGAGGGTATGTCGTTCTGGGCGACATGCCAGTTGACCAACGTGGGACCGATCGGGATCCGAGCCACGGCGACCGAGAGCTCGGCGATGTTGGCGGTGGCGCTCGGTGCCTCGAGGATCGCGGGTACGACCACGAGCCCGGCTACCGCGCTGATGACCAGCGAGACGGCGATGACCGGCAGCCGGATCCGGTCGAGTGCCGTCGACGTGCGGACGGGATGCTCGATCAGCCGAAAGCTGATCGCCGCGAGCAATGTGGCGCCGGTGCCCGAGATGACGAACATCGCGAACGGGCTCGGGTGGTGGTGCAGCCCCACGAGCACCACGATCGGCCAGTGCCACAGATAGGTGGCATACGAGATCCGGCCGAGATACGTGAGTGGTGAGACGGACAGCGCACGATTGACGACTCCCGACGGCGCGCTCTCCAACGCGATGATCAAGACGAACGTCGCGACCACAACCGCGACGCCGCGCGTGATCGCCGTCATGTTCACGATCGAGGATCCGAGCAGCACGATTGCGCCGAGCGCGAGCGGTGCTTCGACGCGCGCGATCCCGACGAATCGTGAGCCGAGCTGGAACAGCTGTGGCGTGAGCGCGAGCAGGGCGCCCGCCAGCAGCTGATAGGCCCGCGTGTCGGTGCCGAAGTAGGCCCGGTTGAGCTGGTGTTCCCCGATGCGCAAGGCCTGCGTCGCCGATGCGACGATCGCGGCGAGCACGGCGCCGCGCACGATCAGCCAACGACTGCGTCCCGCCCGGCGCGCGAGCACGAACAGCCCGCCGAGCAACAACGGCCACGTGAGGTAGAACTGCTCCTCGACCGCGAGCGACCAGAAGTGCAGCACCGGGCTCGAGTTGACGTTGGTTGCGAAATAGTCGGTGGACGTTTGCAGGAAGTGCCAGTTCGCGAAATACAGGAAGGCCGCGCGGAAGTCGCCGACCGCGATGAAGGCTTGCAGAGGCGACGCCACTATGAGGTACGCAACCGCGGCGACTACGAGCATCACCGCGGCGGCGGGCAGGATCCGGCGAAAACGCCTGGAGTAGAAGCGCCGGAAGTCGACGCGCCCCGCGCCGATGAGGTCGCCGAGAAGTATTCGGGTTACGAGGAATCCCGAGAGGACCAAGAAGACGTCGACGCCGATGAAGCCGCCGGAGAAGCTGGCCAGCCCGGCGTGGAAGGCCACGACGAGATAGACCGCGATACAGCGCAGACCGTCGAGATATGGCCGATACCGCAACTCGACCTGCGGATCGAGTTGGCGCGTCTCGCGATGCTCCATGTCCCGCCCTCGGAGTCGAGAGCGAAGTCTACGATCATGCGACCAGCGCACTCCACGCCGACCGGTGCTCCTCGTCGATCACGCCGATCTCGGTCAGGAAGGCCGTCAGCTTCGCGAGGCCCGCGGCGACCGTCGCCACGTGGTGCGGATTGGTCCGGGCTGCTTCGAGGCCCCCGGCGATGCCGAGGTGCTCGTACACCGCGGGATCCAAGCTCAGGTCGGCCACGACTGCGACGAGCACGGGTGCGGCGTCGATCACCACCCGCCGGTCGGCCTCGTCGAGCGTGGGCATGATCTCGGCGAGGTACGTCTTCGCGAAGCTGACGTGCCGCGCTTCTTCGAGCACGTGCAGCCGGGCCATGCCCCGCGAGA
>CAZDGY010001256.1:0-1911 GCA_964504685.1 uncultured Kofleriaceae bacterium
GAGAGCGAGAACAGTGAGGAGAGTGTTGAGGGTCCGCATGATGGCGAGCCCTATTACAAAGGGTGAGCCAATGTAGGTAAAGGTAACCACTCGAGATCACACAGGTGGAGATCTCCGCGAGTTGCTTCTGTGAATCTTTAGTTGTTTGAACGCAACTAATTTATCGCGCAGGGAATAGGGAACCGAGGAACCGAGAACGGAGAATTTGGAACGTCTCTGCTCTCAGTCGTATCGCAGGCCTTCGATCGGCGTCAGCGCTTGATCCGATCTCGCCGGCACCAGCGTCGAGATCACGCTGATCGCCATCGTCACGCCGGCGACGAGCAGGACCTCGAGCGGCCGGACCTCGATCGGCAGGCGATCGATCAGGTAGACCTTGGGGTCGAGGTGGTAGCCGTAGCCGCTGACGACGTAGCAGGTCGCGAGGCCGATCAGCACGCCGACCAGCGTGCCGACCGCGCCGATCGACAGCCCGACGACCTGGAAGATCTTCGCGACGCCGCCCGAGGTCGCGCCCATCGACTTGAGGATCGCGATCTCGCGCGTCTTGTCGGTCACCATCATCGTCAGTGCCGACACCATGTTCACTGCCGCGACGATGATGATCAGCGTCAGGATGACCACGAGCACGAGTTGCTGGATGTCGAGTGCGGTGAACAGGTTGTGGTTGAGGTCGTACCAATCCTGCACCGTGAACGGCGGCCCGAGCAGGACCTCGAGCTTGTGGCCGATCTCTGCGGCGCGGTTGACATCTTTGACCTTGAGCTCGACCCCGAGCACCTGATCGCCGCGACCGAGCAAGTCCTGCGAAGCCTTCAGCGACGTGTACATCAGCGCGCGGTCGTACTCGTCGAACCCGACGTCGAAGATGCCGGTCACCTTGAACTTGCGCGAGGTCGGCGCTCCGGACTTCGCGGTCAGCGTGTCGAAGTCGATGTTCGAGAGCGGCACGACGACGGTGACATCGTCGCCGACCTTCGCCTTGAGCTTTGCAGCGAGCGCCTTGCCCAAGATGATCGGCGGCTCGTCGTGCGGACCGAGTGGCTGTGCGAGCGACGCGACCGTGCCGGCGCCCGGCACCATGTGTTTGTCGAGGTCGAGCACCGAGTTGACGAGCGCGGGATCGACACCCTTCAGCGCGACGCCCGACGACACGCCCTGGCCGCGAGTGACGAGCATCGGCGCGAGAATGAAGGGCTGGACGCCGAGCACGTCGGGATCGACGCCGCGTGCGACCTTCATGACGTCGCGATAATCGGCGAACGTCATCTCCGACTTCTCGATGATGACGTGCGCGTTGACGCCGAGCACTTTGTCGCGAAATTCTTTTTGGAAGCCGGTCGTCACCGACAATACGATCGTCAGCGCGCACACGCCGAGCATCACGCCGAGCACCGAGACCGTCGTGAACACCGAGAACACCGCGAGCAGAAAGAACACCGACGCGGCGATCATCCCTGCGACGAGCAGCAACACCCCGTACGCATTCTCGCCACCCGAGAACGCGAGCAACCCGGCGCCGATCAGCATCACGATGCCCGACAGCACGATGCCGTTGCGCGCCCCACGCCCCGCGGTCACGACATAGAGATAGCGCCAAGCGATCGTCCGCTCGAGCGCGCGACCGACGAGGAAGTACGCTGGCACGACAACCGCCGCGATGATCGCGACGACCTCCAGCACGAACATCGCAGTCGGCACCGCCGGACTGTGCCCGGCGGTCAGTCGTACCGCAAGCCCTCGACGGGCGTCAGCGCTTGGGCGGCCTGCGCCGGCGCCCAGGTCGCGCCGAGGCTGATCACCATCGTGATCCCCGCGATGAGCGCGACCTGGATCGGCCGGACTTCGATCGGCAATCGATCGATGAGATAGACCTTCGGATCGAGGTGAAAGCCGTACGCCGCGACGACG
>CAZDGY010001257.1:0-1908 GCA_964504685.1 uncultured Kofleriaceae bacterium
GGGCAGCAGCCGGATGCGCCCCACCCCGAACGTCATCACCGGCCGGAGCGCGTGCAGGAGCACGTCCGGCGCGATCGCGATCGATCGGGTGAACGCTTCGTCGAGCCACTCCGCGAGCCACGCCTCGAACCCGAGCGCCGGCAACGCGGCGTGGATCTGCGCCACGATCGTGATCGCCTCCGCGAGCTCGCCCTGCCCGTGGAGATAAAACGCCCGCGCCGCCAGCGAGCCGTAGTAGGGATTGCTCGCAAGCTCCTCGACGAGCGCCGCGTCGAGCAGCAACCGGCGCAGCGGGGCGTGCCACTCCGTGCGATTCGGCGCGAGCCCGATCGCGTTGACCACGTGGTGTAGCGCGTGCGACCGATCACCGGTCGTCATCAGTTCGTCGACTTGCCGCATCTCGTCGTCGAAGCTCGGTCTCATGGCCGGGGAAGATAACGCGACCTCTCGACCGACGCAGGCAACGACTGGCGAAGCGCTGAGCGTCGCGACGACCGACCGCCGGGGCCACGATCGTACAGTCCGGGCGCGACGCGCTCGGACTGCGCGCCAAGCGCGCGCCGCCGCCGCTATGACCGCCGCAGCTCGTACGGCGCACGATCGAAGCGGCGGAGCCGGCGGCGCAGATCGATCGTAGTCCACGGATAGATCGAGCTGTTGCGGCCGTTCTGGTCGACGTAGTAACTGGCGCAGCCGGTGTTGAACACGGTCCCGGCGAGCGCGGCCTGGACCCGGTCGTTCCATGCGTCCTGTGCGCTGGCGCGGATCTCCAGCACGTCGATCGCGTCGCGCTTCGCGGTCGCGATCGCGTCGGCGACGTAGCGCGCCTGCGCCTCGATCACCACCAGCGCCGAACCATGCCCGTTGCCGGTGTTCGGGCCGAACATCAGGAACGCATTCGGAAAGCCATGGCACGTCGTACCGACATAGGCCTGCGGGCTGCCCGCCCAGAAGTCGCCGAGGCTCGTACCGTCGCGGCCGACCACCGTCTTCGACATCGCCGTGTTCGTGACGAAGAAGCCGGTGCCGAAGATGATCGTGTCGACCTTGCGCTCGATGCCGTCGGCGCCGACGATCCCGTCGCGGGTGACCTCGGTCGCGGCGCGGGGAACGAGCTCGGCGTTGGGCGCCTGCACCGCCGCGTACCACGTGTTCGAGAACAGCATGCGCTTGCACGCGAGCGTGAACCTCGGAGTGAGCGCGCGGCGCAGCGCGGGGTCCCGGACCTGGCGCTCGAGATACGCGACACCGATGCGCTGCAGCTGCCGCATCGTCGCCGGGCTACGCTGGGCGAGCTGCAACGTCTCGGTGAAGCCGTAGATCGCGCTGCGCACCGCCTGCTGAAACCCCGGCACGTGCTTGAGCAGCCACTGCTCGCGCGGGGTCAGTGCGCGGTCCAGCCGCGGCAGCACCCACGGCGCCGAGCGCTGGAACACCACGACGCGTTCGACCAGCGGCTGGATCTTCGGCACGAACTGGATCGCCGATGACCCGGTGCCGAGCACCGCGACTCGCCGGCCGCGCAGATCGTGGTCGTGCCGCCAGCGCGCGGAATGAAACGTCGTGCCGGCGAACGTCTCGAGCCCGGGCAGCTCGGGAATCTGGGTCTCGTGCAGCGGCCCCTGGCCGAGCACCAGGAACTTCGCCACGTAGTGCCCGCGCGGCGTCTCGATAATCCAGCTGCGGCTGGCGTCGTCCCACTTCGACATCTTCGCCTCGGTGTCGAAGTGAATGTGGGGCGTGACCTCGTAGCGCTTCGCGACGTCGAGTAGGTACGCCTGGATTTCGGGCTGCTCGGCGAACACGCGGCTCCAGTTCGCCTTGCGCGCGAACGAGTACGAGTACAGCAGCGACGGCACGTCGCACGCGCAGCCGGGATAGGTGTTCTCGCGCCACGTGCCGCCGAGC
>CAZDGY010001258.1:0-1905 GCA_964504685.1 uncultured Kofleriaceae bacterium
GCAGCGAGCCTTCGCGATAGCCGAGTGACGCGAAGCACGGCTGGAGGTGAAGCGGCTCGGGATAGTAGACCGCGGTTTCGATGCCGGCGGCCGCGAGGTGGGCGCGCAACGCATCGCGCTCGGGCGCGCGAATCGAGAACTGGTGATAGACGTGCGCGGGGTCGTCGGGCGGCAAACGCAGCTCGGCCGGAACGCGCGCGGCGGCGAACAGCTCACGATAGTGCGCGGCGTGCTTGCGCCGAGCCGCGGTCCACTGCGCGAGATGCGGCAACTTCACGCGCAACACGGCGGCTTGCAGCGCATCGAGCCGGAAGTTTCCGCCGACGATCGCGTGGTGATACTTCGGCCGGGCGCCGTGGTTGCGCAGGATCGCGATGCGATCGGCGAGCGCCGCGTCGTTGGTCAGCACCGCGCCGGCATCGCCGAGGGCTCCGAGGTTCTTCGTCGGGAACAGCGATAGTGCCGAGGCAATGCCGCGCACGGGCGCCGCGAGAATGCTTTGCGCCGAATCTTCGACGATCGGGCACGGCGCGGATGCGGGCAACGCCGCCGGCAGGCCGAACAGGTTGACCGGCACGATCGCGCGCGTACGCGGTGTGCAAGCCGCGAGGGCTGCGGCCGGATCGAGGCCGAGCGTCGCGTCATCGATGTCGGCGAATACGACGCGCGCGCCGAGCCGCGCGGGTGCGCCGGCGGTCGCGAAGAACGTCAGCGGCGTCGTCACGACGTCGGTGTCGCTATCGATTCCGAGTGCCATCAGGATCGCGAGCAGCGCATCCGTGCCGGAGCTCATGCCGATCGCACGTGCCGCGCCTGTGGCAGTCGCGAGCTCGCGTTCGAACCCGGTGACTTCGACACCGCCGATCAGCACGCCGCTATCGAGCACGCGCGCGATCGCGGCGTCGAGCTCGGCCCGGAGCGGCCTGAGCTCGGCCTGCATGTCGAAGAACGGCACCGGGTCGGCCACGGGCGCCGACCATGCCACGTTTACTGCGGCAGGTAGCGAACCTGTGCGGCGAGCACGGTCGTGTCGCCACCGGCGGCATCGGCGCCGCCAACCGAGACGAGGTAGCTGCCGACGAGCACCATCGCTTGGTTGGTCCGCGGCAGGCTCAACGCCGTTTGGGTCTGCCACGCGCCGAGCGTGCCATCGCTACCGACCTGCGCGGCCCATACCGCGGTCGTCGCGGCCCCGCCGAACACGGCTCCGCGGCCACCGACGACGAATACCCAATCATCGACCGCGACGCCTCTGCCGAAGGCGGTCGCGACCGGAAGCGGCGTGGTCATCGCGCTCGCACCGATCGCGGCGTTCGTACCGATCGGCGCCATGTAGACGTCGGTCGTTACGGTGTTCGCGTCGTCTTCGCCGTAGCCGCCGATCACGTACGCGAAGCGGTCGCCGAACGCGTACTGCGCTTGATCGCGCCACGTGATGTTCCAACCATCGACACTCCACGCGAACGGCGCGGACGTCGCGGTGCGGATCGTTTGCACGGTGTTCGCCGGGTCGGTGGCCGAGCCGGGGTCGGCGAGCTCGGGGTTCATCACCGCGAGCGTGCCCTCGCGGACGAACGCGCTTTGCGAGATCACGACATCGCCGGCCGGGAGCTTCCCACTCGAGGTCAACGTGCCGAGGTGGCCGGTTGCGTCGAGGTCGGCGGTGAACACTTGGCCGTCGTCGTCCTCGTTGTCGTAAAGGCCGTCGATCACGTAGAGGTGATTGGCATCGCTCGTCGCGACGCATTCGCTGGCCGCGCTCGGCAGCGTGCCCGCGACCTGCCACGGCCCGAGCGTCCCGTCGGCGGAGAGCTCGGCCGCGTCGATCTCGGCGGTCTTGACGAAGGTGCCGGTCGAGTCGGCGTGGTTGCCGCCGATTGCTAGCACCCAGTTGTCGATCGACGC
>CAZDGY010001259.1:0-1900 GCA_964504685.1 uncultured Kofleriaceae bacterium
TCCGCATCACCATCACGCGATCGATCACGATCACGTCCATCGCCACGACGACGGCCACCACGACCATGTCCACGAGCCGCCGGTCGTCGGCGAGCATACGCATCCGCATCACCACGGCGAGCTCGAGCACGCGCACGACCATGCGCCCGATATCCACCACGGCCACGCGCACTGAAGTATCGTCCGCGCATGGTCCGAACCACACTCGCGCTCACCCTGTCCCTCCTGGCGTTCTCGGCCTGCAAGAAGAAGGACGGCGACAAGGCCGCTCCCGCAGGCGACGACAAGGCCGCGCCGGCCGCTGACAAGCCGGCCGCCGACAAGCCGGCCGCTGACAAGCCGGCGGAACCGGCCGCGGCTGGCGGCGCGCCGGTGCAGACCAATCCGAAAGATCTTTACGCCGAGTTCACGAAACCGAACGCCGACGGCATGGCGCTGCTCGACAAGTACAACGGTGGCGCGTCGTTCACCGGCAAGGTGATCGTCGCGAGCAAGGAAGAAGACGGCTCGCCCGTGATCTTTTTCGACATCGACGGCGCGCACAAGATGTCGGTGAAGTTCACCGACCCCGCGTCGGTCAAGGACGTGAAGATCGGCGACTCGCTCAACGTGACGTGCAAGATCGGCGGCGCCGACGAGCACATCATGATGGTGATCGACTGCGCGAAGAAGTAGCTGCTAGGCGCCGGCGATCTTGCGCGCGCGCATCGCGGTCGCGCCGAACAACACGAGCGCACCGAGCGCCGCGATCGCGAACACCGTGCGCGCGCCGGGGAACAATCCCGACAGCACGCCGCTCAGCGGTCGCGCCATCACGACGAGCCCGATCGGCTGCCCCGAGAAATCGGGCAACGGCCGCGCTTGGACCTCGTAGACCACGCCATCGAGCGTGACATCCGCGATCTCGCCGCTCGCTGGAGCGCTGCGCACCAGCGCGGTCGGAACCTCGCCGATCGAGGTGCCGTCCATCGCGACGAGCCCGAGCGCGGTATCGTCGAGCCGAATCCCGGACAGCAGATCGTTACCGTCGACGAACTGCGTGAACAACCCGCCGGGCTCGCCGTTGTGATCGAGCGTGCGGGTGAACATCATCGCGACGCCATGCGGCGGCTTGTCCCCGAACACCTTGGCCTTCGCGAGCGCCGGCTCGTCGTAGCGCACCATCGTCACGTAATCGCCCTTGCCGGCGTCGAGCGCGCGCTTGACCGCGGGCAGCGTCCCGAGCGCGCCTTTCCATTCGGTCGGCGCGGCGCTCGAGTACAGCAGCCGACCCTTGTAGTCGATCACCGCGAGCGAGCCTTGGCCGAGCTCGGACAGCCGCTTCCAGTCTTGCGAGAGCAAGGTCGCGCGAATGTCGGCGAGGTCTTGCTCGTCTTGCTCGGGCGTCGCGAGTCCGAAGTCAGCTTGATCGCGGTGACTCGACACGTCGAGCATCGCCTTCAGCTGCGACACCAACCGCGACAGCGAGCGAAACTGCTTCGCTTGCAGGCCCGCGGCGCGCTCGATCTGCTTGCCGGTCGCCTCGAACGATTGCCGAATGTCGCCATCGATCCGATCGCGCACCGCGTAGTCCGCGACGAGCCCGAGACCGAGCGCCGCAGCGATCGCGAGCGCGGTGATCGAGGTGATCCGCCACGGCCGGGCGCGATCGCGACCGAGCTGCTCGATCAAGTGATCCATCGTCGGGAACCGGTCGCCCGGCTTGACCGCTAACCCGCGCAGCACGATCGCGTGCAGCCCACCGCTGACCCGCGTGTTCGCCGGTGGTGGCCTGACCTTGCCGGCGGCGACGTTGTCGCCGAGCTCCATGAACGTCTTGCCGTCGAACGGCCGATGGCCGTACAGCGCCTCGTACAACGCGACGCAGAAGTTGAACTGATCGGTGCGCGAGTCGACGTTG
>CAZDGY010001260.1:0-1900 GCA_964504685.1 uncultured Kofleriaceae bacterium
TGTCGACGATCCTGGTGCTCGCGGCGCCGTTGATCGGTCGAGCGTTCCGTATCGAAGAATCTACGAACATCATCCGCGCGCTCGCCGGCGTATTCGTGTTGCGCAACCTTAGCGCGGTGTCGCAGATGATGTGCCGCCGCGAGATGAAGTTCCGCCTCGTTGCGCTCGTCGACGGCGGCTCGTTTGTCGCGGGTGGCATGGTGAGCGTAGTCACCGCGATTTGTGGGCTCGGGCCATGGGCGTTGGTCGCCGGATACCTGGTCGAAGAGGCGATGGCGACCGTATTGTACCTCGTTTACGAGCGGCCCAAGGTATCGCTGCTCGTAGATCGCCAACGACTCAAAGAGCTACTCGACTTCGGGCTTGCGCAGACCGTCACGCAAATCGCCAACACGGCCGCCACCTATGGCGACAACGTGGTCGTAGGTGAAGCACTCGGCGCCACGATGCTCGGATTTTACGCTCGTGCTTACGACCTCGTTCGTTTTCCGGCGATCGTGTTCGAGGCGATCGCGGGGAGCGTGTTGTTCCCAGCATTCTCGCGGCTGCAGGAGGACCGCGAGAACCTCGCCGCCGGATTGCGCCGCGGCACATTCGTCAATGCGTTGTTGCTGTTTCCCTCGAGTGCGTTATTGATCGTGCTCGCGCCGGAAGCGATCCGCTTGCTCGTCGGTCCCGGGTGGGAAGACGCGGTCATCCCGTTTCAGGTGTTCTCGATGTCGATCGCTTTTCGCACGAACCAACGGCTGTCGATGCTGACCGCGCAAGCCGCAGGGCGAGTGCGTGCGGTCGCGATGGCGATCGTCGTATACATGGTTGCAGTGGTCGTCGGCGCCGCGATTTCGGTGCACTGGGGAATCATCGGCGTTGCGACGACCACCACTGTGGCGATCCTACTTGTCAGCGCCGCGTCGAGTTATCTCGCGCTCGACGTGTCGGGCTTATCGGTCGCCGCGCTGGTCCGTGCATACGCCCCAGGATTCGTGCTTGCGCTCGTCGCGCTCGCAATCGCGCTTCCCTCAGCGCTCGCGTTGCGCGATCGCGGCTTGGGAAACGTAGGCGTGCTGGTGATCGTTTCGATCGCCGTGCTAACGGTGTGTACCGCCATCGCAGTCGGCTGGCTGAAGCGCGGGCGCGGCGACTTCGGATGGCTGCGAGAAGAACTCCGGCGGTTTGGCCGTCGCCGGGCTGCCCCCGCCCCCGAAGCTTAACGCCGCGTCATCTCGGCGACGAGGAACTGGCCGAGCCGCAACGTGTTCGTGAGGAACCGCGTGACGCCGTCGGGGATCAGCTCTTGCGCCATCAGGCCGAGCTTGCCCGGAATCGGCACGACGCCAGCCTTCTGTCCCATGATGCGCGTCTCGTCGACGGCGAACAGGTCACCGCAGAGCTGCTCCCACTCGCGAATCGTGTAGAAACGCGCAAGCCCGCCATCGGTGCCCGTCTGGATACGGTCGTGGATCGACTTCGACCATCCGCGCTGGATGCTGCGCATCAAGCCGAGCCGAACGTAGTACTCCCACAGGTTGCGGTAGTAGATCATGACGAACGCCTTGCCGCCCGGCCGCAGCACGCGGCGCATCTGCTCGAGAATCTTGCGCGTATTGCTCGAATGGTGGATGACGCCCCACGTCCACACGAGATCGACGCTCTCGTCGGGCAGCGTCAGTTGCTCGGCGTCCATCTGCAGGACGCGGCCTTCGAGCCCGAACACCTTCAAGCGCGCCGTGGTCGCGCGCACGGCGTAGTCGGTGAGGTCGACGCCGATGAAGCTCTTCGCATGCTTCGCGAGCAATGCGGCGTGGCTTCCGTTGCCGACGCCGATCTCCAGCACGTCGAGTTGCGGCAAACTGTCGAACGGGATCAGTTGGTCGAACGGCAGCCGCGTGCTCGGCAGGTA
>CAZDGY010001261.1:0-1899 GCA_964504685.1 uncultured Kofleriaceae bacterium
GCTCGCCGAGGTTGCACAACACCAGCGCGCTCAACGGCAGCGCGCCGATCGCTTCGGCATCGGGCAGTGCCGCGAGCCAGCCGGAGCGTGCCTGCGCGAGATCGCCGAGGTCGAACGCGAGCGCGGCGAGGTTGTTCTGCGAAACGATCTGGCCCCACCGGTCGCCGGTCTGCTTGCGCAGGTCGAGCGCCTCTTTGTGGCAGTTGTACGCGGCTTCGAACTGGCCGCGATCTTTTTGCACGTCGCCGAGCCGCGACAGCGACGTCGCGATCGCGCGCTTGTCGCCGCCTTTGCCGCGACGCACGAGCGCCTCGGTGATCTTCGTGTGCGCCTCGTCGAGTCGACCAAGCATGTGCAGCGACTTGCCGATGTCGTCGAGCGAGCCCGCGACCCCGCGGCCATCGCCCGCGCCGCGGAACAGCTCGAGCCCGCGCTCGAGATACTCGACCGCGAGCTTCAAGTCGCCCTTGCGCCGCCACACCCGGCCCATCTTGTTGAACGCGACCGCAGCCTTGGTCTTGCTCGCCGCGACCCACGACAACCGCAGCATCCGCTCGAACGCGCCGAGCGCCGCTTCGAAGTCGCCGATCAGCTCGTAGATCGATCCGAGGTCGTGCCAGATGTGCAGCCGCGCTGCGAGATCCGAATCGCCGACACACGCGAGCGCGCGGTCGTAGAGCCGAATCGCGCGCTCGTTCGCGTACTGCTCTTTCGCGGCCTCGGCGGCGCGGCGATAACGGCTCGCCGCTTCGCGTGCATCGCCGGCAAGCGCGAGGTGACGCGCGACCTCTTCTTGCGCCGCCGGCGTCTTGCCTTCGGGGTGGAGCTCGAGCCAACGCGCGACGACCGCGTGATGGTTCCGCCGCCGCGCCTCGTCGAGACCTTTGTAGATCAGCTGCCACAGGCCGGGATACGAGAACTGCAGCTCGCGCTCTCCGGAGATCGTCGACTGAGCGACTTCGACCAGCATGCCGCGTTCGATCAGCTTGCCGATCGCGGCGACGACCGCGATCCGCCCGTGGTCACCGGACGACGCGATCTGCGCGAGCGTCGGGCCATCGGGATCGTCGGTGCGCTGACCGGAGCGCTCGAGCGACAGGATCGCATCGAGCCACGACGTCTCGCCGATCACCGCGGCCATCTCGACGACGCGGCGCTCGGTCGGCTCCATCACCCGCAGCCGCTCGGCGACGAGATCGGCGTAGGTCTTCGGCAGCTCGAGCCCGGCGAGCTTGGACTCTTCGATTCGCCACATCACGCCTTCGCGGACGATGACGTCACTCTCGAGCAACAAGCGGACGAGCTCGTGAATCGAGCGCGGCGAGTCGAGCAGCGCTCGCACGTGCGCGACGACGCGGGCCGGCACTTGCGGCAGTTGCTTGCACAGCTCGCGCAGCAACTCCTCGGACTCGTTCGGCGTCAGCGCCGGCAGCTCGATCTTGGTCGGCGCCACTTCGCCATCGCCGAACGCGGCGTGGCGCTCGAACAAGCCGGGCGACGCGGTCGCGATCAAAGCGACCGGTTGCTCGCGCAGGCCCGCGGCGAGGTACTGCAGCAGGTTGATCGTTTCGGTGCCGCATTGATCGAGGTTCTCGATCACGAACATCACCGGCGCTCGCTCGGCGATCGCGAGCACGTAGCGGCGCACCGCCATGAACACGCGCGCTTCGAGCCGCTGCGGCGACTCGAGCAACGGGGCCACGACCGGGCTGTCGTCGAACGGCGCGTGCATGATGTGCGCGAGCAGATGCGCGACCTCGGGGACCTTGGATGCGGGGACGACTTCGGCGACCGCCGCTTGGATCTTGTCGCGCGTCGTCGCGGCGTCTTCGCCAGCCGTAATGCCGATGTGAGCGGCGAGTGCGCGTGCGATCGGGCCGTAAGACAAGCCGTCGTCGC
>CAZDGY010001262.1:0-1897 GCA_964504685.1 uncultured Kofleriaceae bacterium
CATGCGCATCGCAGCGGCGCGGAGCTCGACGGCGTGATCGGCGAGGCACTGCGCGATCGCGGACAGCTGCGCAAAGCGAGCGAGCTACTCGAGCACGCACTGGCGAGCCCGGACGCGCTGCGCCCGAGTCAGCGCGCCGTGATCGAGCTCAACCTCGCGTCAGTCGAGCTCGCCGCAGGCCGGGCGAAGGCCGCGGCCGCCCGGCTCGAGCAGACCCGCGACCAGCTCGCCGCGCAGCTCGGCGCTCAGCACCCCGACCTCGCGCTCGACGATGACAAGCTGTCCGCCGCATACCGCGCACTCGGCGATCCGATGCGCGCGCTCGCTGCCGCGCAGCGCGGGCTCGCGATCCGGATGCACGCGTTCGACGCGCGCGATCGCAGCGTCGCGAGCTCGAAGGTACAGCTCGCGCTGAGCGAGCTCGAGCTCGGTCGGCTCGACGACGCGCAGCGCGATCTCGTTGCCGCAGCAGAGATCCGCACCGCGGTGTACGGCGAGACCAGCGCGCGGCTCGGCGAAATCGAGATGGCGCTCGGCGATGCTGCAGCGCTCGATCCGCGGGCGGCAGCGCACGCGGCCGCCGAGCACTACGCGACGGCGGCGCGCCTCGATCCGCGGCTCGAGCTCACCGCGCGGCGCGTCGCGATCGGCGACGCGATCGATCCCTCGGCGACGGCGCCGCTCGCCGACGAGCTGTTGTCGGTCGATCGCGCGGCCGCGCTCGCCGCACGTCCGAGCGGCGCGCTCGCCAACGAGCTGCGGCGGCGGTTACCCGCAGATTACGACGCTCCGCTCGCACTCGCGGTGGCAGCGGCGTTGTCGGCGGTGGAAGATCGCGACGGCGCGCGCACCGTGCTCGAGCCGATCGCGACATCGCTCGTCGGATCATCGCTCACCGCGTGGCGCGTTCGGGCCGCGCTCGCCCTCGCAAGCGGCGACTCGTCATTCGCAAAGTCCGACCTCGCGCTTGCCGATCGACTCGCACCTCTAGTGCTCCCCGACCTCGCAGCGGTCCAGGCGCTCGCCGCGCGCGCGAAGTAGCCTGCCCGCGTGCGATCGCCTACGGCGAAATGTGCAGCTTGTCGGTCACAAACTCGACGCCGCGCGTACCCCATGCCGCGCCGACCACCGCCTCGCGTTCGGTCCACGAGTGCACGGTGCCCGACAACGTGACGTGTCCGGCGTCGATCTGGAGCTCGACTCGAGCCGCGTCTCTCTCGGCCCGACGCTCCAGCGCATCGCGGATCGCGCTCTTGAGCGCGGGTTTCGAAACGTCGCCGCGCTTGACCTTGATCAGGTTGTCGATCGCACAGACTCCAGCGAGGTTCTGGATCGCTCGCGCCGCATCGTGACGCTGCGACGCGCAATCGACCGTGCCTTGCAGGGTGACGAACCCATGGGAGACCGTCGTTTGGATCTTGTCGTCGGGCACGAACACATCCCACTGGAGCGCCTGGCGAACCGCCGCGGCGATCTCCGTATCGTTCGGTGTCGCGCTGGTCGCAAGCTTGACGACGAGGTCGTTCGCGACGTCCATGACCCCGAGGACGTGGTGCGCCGCCCCTTCTGCCGCGAGCTTCTTTGCGTAGCTCGAGACGGTGCCGGTCAGCGTAACGATTCCGTTATCGACTCCGACGCCGACCTCGTTGGGGGCGACGCGCGTATCCCACTTCAGCTCGTTCAGGACGTCTTGCTGGATCTGAGTATCGGTCTTCACGGGGTCCTCCTTACGACTTCGAAGTGCTGGTCGAGATCTCGATCTTCTTGGCCTGCGCGCCCGGCTTCTTCGGAACGATGAGGGTGAGCACGCCATCCTTAAGCTCGCTCTTCGCGTGTCCGAGGTCGGCCCCCTCGGGAAGCGTGAAGCTCCGCTTGAAGCTGCCCGACCGGCGCTCGA
>CAZDGY010001263.1:0-1895 GCA_964504685.1 uncultured Kofleriaceae bacterium
TATGAACACGCCGTCGCCATGCATGCCGGCCTCGAACACCGTGACGACGTTCGGGTGGGACAGCCGCGCCATCGCCTGCGCCTCGCGCAACAGGCGCTGTTGCCCGACCTCGCCCGCGGCCGCCGAGCGCACGAGCTTGAGCGCGACCTTGCGATCGAGCGTCGCGTCGAACGCCGACACGACGACGCCCATCGCGCCGCTGCCGAGCGGTGCGAGCACGCGATAGCGGCCGATCGTCGTACCAGGTGCGATCTCGATGCCGACGGTGCCGGTCGACGGCGCGCTCGCGACGGTGTCGCCGCTGACGAGCGTGGCGTCGAACCCGAGCTTCGGATCGTCGTTCGTCGTCACGCAGTTGCTTTGAGGCCGGGATTCGTCACGCCCGCGCCGATGTCTTCGTGCGCATCGAACGGCAGGCTCGTGCCGTCGCGCCATTGCCGGAGCTCGACCTGCGGCGGCGCACCGACCCGCGGCTGGATCCTCACGTGGGTAAAGCTCCGGCGTAGCCCGGGTCGCGTCGCGGGGAGCCAGGTCCCGGCGTTGACGTAGAGGCCGCCGCCGCGGATCGGCTGCCAGCGTGGATCGTGGGTGTGACCGAACACGACGAGCGGCGCGTCGACGAGCTTGACGATCCGCTCCGGGATCGATCGCATCGGCAGCTGCGACGTCACCATGTGCTTGCCGAGCCAGCGCTGGGTCGCGACCGCGCCAGCGACGACGGCGGCCATGCCGAGCACCAGCCACACGAGCGGCGCGAAGATCAACAGCGCGAGGATCGCGATCGCGGCGCCGGTGATGAGCCCGAACTTGTCGAGCATCAGCATCCGGCCGAGTCGGCGCCAGCTGATCGTGAGCGGCGAACGCGCGAGGCGATCGATCGCGCGCGCGGTGTCGAGCGGCACGCCGCCCGCTTCGGCGACGTGGACCATGCGCTCGCGATGCACGCGGCGGCGGCGATCGCGCCGGCTCAGCGACTGGTGCAGCGCACGCGCGCCGACCAGTGACCACGCGAACCGCGCATAGGCGACCCACAACCGGCTCGACGAGCGAATCCCGAGATCCCATGCGTACCGCATGTAGCCGGTGAACCCCCACTCTTCGATACCGTGCGGATCGAGGTCGGGCACCGCGCTGCCGAGATAACGAATGGCCGCGTAGTCGGCGTTGTAGACGAGTCGGCCGTCCTTGGGATCGGTCGGCGCGAGGTTGAACTCGAACGAGCAACCTTCGTCGTAGACGTGGCCGTGTTCGATCCACGCGACACCGGGCACGTAGACGAACCACGGCACGACGCGGATTCGGGCGAGCGCGCGATCGGCGGCGCCGTGCCCGCTGCGGGTGACATCCGGCGGCGTCGCGGCGCGGAGCTGGCGCTCGAGCTCGGCGATGACATCGGGCTCGAGCAGCTCGACGTCGTGGTTGCCGACGATGACGTCGATCGTGTGCCCCGCCGCCGCGAACCGCACGAGATCGGCGAGCAGCGGAACGTGGTTTTCGCAGATCTGCCGCACGCGCACGATGCCGGACTTGACGCCACGGCCGAGGCCGAGCCGACGCTCGTCGGCCGAGCGCGCCCCGAGCTCCTTGGTCGATGGGACGACGATCGACATGAAGTCGAACAGATCGCCCGCGATCACGAGCCGCCACGGACGACCGTCGCTGCGCCGCGCCGCGTGATAGCGCAAGAACTCGCGAAACGCGGCATCGCCGAGCTCGACCGCGCGCCGGCGCTCCGCCGAGGCTCCGGGCAGGAGCTCCTCGCCGAAATGCAGGTCGGACACGACCAAGATGTTGGCAACTTCCGTCATCTCGCGCTCACTATCACTGTGACGGTTCGCGCCGCGCCGTACAATGATCAGATCCGCATCGCGATCCTATAGCCTACCAGCGAGCAT
>CAZDGY010001264.1:0-1882 GCA_964504685.1 uncultured Kofleriaceae bacterium
GTCGGACGACGCGCGAAAGCAGCTCGCCGATTTCTTCGCAGCACGACTGCGGGCGATCCTGGTCGACGAGCGTGGGCTCGAAGCGCAAGCGGTCGACTGTGCGCTCGGCACCAACCCCAACAACCCGACCGACGTCGCGAAGCGCGCTGATCTGCTGCAGACCCTGCCGGCGGCGACCAAGGTCGCATTCAAGCGCATTGGCAACATCCTCGATGAGGCCGCGACCAAGAAATACGAAAGCGATTTCGTCGACGAATCGAAGTTCGTCGCAACCGCCGAACGCGAGCTGTGGACCGCGTGGCGTAGCAAACAGGACGCCGTTCACAACTCGATCGACACGCACGAGTACGCGGTCGCTATCAGATCCCTCGCCGAGCTCAATCCGCAGCTGTCGGCGTTCTTCGACAAGGGCGGCGTCATGGTGATGGATCCCGATCCGGCATTGCGTGCGAATCGGCTCGGCATGCTCGACGCGATCTACTCGCCTTACAAAGCGATCGGCGATTTCCGCAAGCTCGGCGGTGCCGCGTGAAGCACATCCGGCAGTTCGGCGGCGGCTCGGCAGAAGGCCGCGCGAAGGACAAAGCGCTGCTCGGCGGCAAGGGCGCGAACCTCGCCGAGATGGCCTCGCTCGGCTTGCCGGTGCCGCCCGGCTTCACGATCACGACCGACGTCTGTCGTTACGCGATCGCGCACGCCGGCGGCTATCCGGACGGGCTCGACGCCGAGGTCGCCGAGGCGCTCGCCAAGGTCGAGGAGCTCGCCGGCGCGAAGTTCGGCGATCACTCGGCGCCGCTGCTCGTGTCGGTCCGCTCGGGTGCGCCTGCGTCGATGCCCGGCATGATGGACACGATCCTCAACCTCGGGCTCAACGACGACACCGTCGCGGCGATCGCGACGAAGTCGAACAACCCGCGGTTCGCGTGGGACTGCTATCGCCGGTTCGTCGCGATGTACGGCGACGTCGTGCTCGGCGTCGCCGCGGCCGAAGAAGACGACGAACAACCGTTCGATCGCATCCTCAACGACGTCAAGGCGAAGCACCGCGCGCACAAAGATCAGGATCTGAGCGAGGCCGCGCTGCGCGAGGCGGTCGCGCTGTTCAAGGCCGAGATCCTACGCGCGACCGGCACACCGTTTCCCGACGACGTCCGCACGCAGCTGTGGGGCGCGATCGGCGCGGTGTTCCGGTCGTGGAACAACCCCCGCGCCGACGTCTATCGCAAGATGAACAACATCCCCGTCGCGATGGGCACCGCGGTCAGCGTCCAGGCGATGGTGTTCGGCAACCTCGGCGACGACTGCGCGACCGGCGTCGCGTTCACTCGCAATCCATCGACCGGCGTGGCCGAGCTGTACGGCGAGTTCCTGACGAACGCGCAGGGCGAGGACGTCGTCGCTGGGATTCGCACACCGGAGGGCATCGCGGAGCTCGCGAAGAAGCTGCCCGCGGCCTACGCCGAGCTCGCGCGGGTCGCGAAGCTGCTCGAGGATCACTTCCGCGACATGCAGGATCTCGAGTTCACGATCCAGCACGGCAAGCTGTTCATGCTGCAGACGCGCAACGGCAAGCGCACCGGCACCGCGATGGTCAAGGTCGCGGTCGACCTCGTCGCCGAGGGCAAGCTGACGCCGAACGAAGCGGTGATGCGCGTCGATCCGGCCAAGCTCGACGAAGTGCTGCACCCGACGATCGATCCGAAGGCGCGGCCGGCGTTCACCGCGAAGGGCTTGCCGGCGTCGCCCGGCGCCGCGATCGGCAAGGTCGTGTTCACCGCGAAGGCAGCCGAAGAATGGGCGCAACGCGGCGAGACGGTGTTGCTCGTTCGCACCGACACCTCGCCCGAAGACATCCACGGCATGAAGGTCGCGGCAGGCATCC
>CAZDGY010001265.1:0-1882 GCA_964504685.1 uncultured Kofleriaceae bacterium
CATGCTTCGTTCGCTTACCCTCGTCGCGATCCTGGTCGCCGCCGCGGCGTGCACCAACGATCATCACGGCACTGGCCCGACCGGTGGTCCGGTTCAAATGAACGACGTGACCGTGCTGTTTCCGCTCACCGACGTGCCGACCAAGTACCTCGCGGCATCGGACGCTGGCGCGCGCGGGCCACTGCTGCCCGAGGCGCTGTACACCGCGGTCGGACCGATCGCGGGCATCGCCAGCGGCGACAACCCGGGCGGCTTCCCGGGCGACGCGGCGTATAGCGACCTTCACGTCGTCGCGATGCGCCTCGATCCGTGCTTCGCCGCGCTCGCACCTGATCCGCACGGCGTCGGTTGCACGAACCAGCTCCGGCTGGTGTTCCAGCAGCTGACGCCTGACGGCACGCAATCGACCGCCGCCGACTCGGCGCTCCACGTGTTCTACGAGATTTCGCGCGACGACTTGATCGCGATCACCGAAGCGATCGGCGCCGAGCGCGAAGCCGCCACGAGCGATCGGCTCGGTGGGCTCGCACCCCACCCGGTGATCGTGTCGCAAGGCCTCGACGGCGCGCTGTCGGCGAGCGTGAAGGCACTCGTGCTCGACTACGCGGGCGCGTCGAACCTGACGCGCGTGACGAAGCTGTCTGCGACCAGCCCCGACCTGGTATGGGCGTTTGAGGGCTTCGACGTCAGTGACGCGACCGCCGCGACGATCACGCCGATGATCATTCCGACGCTCGCGGGTGCGACGATGCAACAGTTCGAGCGCGACGGCATCACGAACGCGGCACCAGATCCCGACGGCGATTTCATCCCGGCGACGACCAGCGCCGACAACCTCGAGCCGCTCGCGGACGTCAACACCGCGTCCGGGCTTACCGACGCGCAGCGCCAGACCGCATTCACCGGCCTGGTCCATGTCGACAACCCGAGCGATCATTCACCCAACACGATCGATTGCGCGAGCTGTCACCTCGCGACGCCGGCCGAGCTAGGTATCGCCAAGCCGGTCTACTCCCTCGACGAGGCGACCGCGCCCGACGCGTTCACCGCCGACGGCGTCTACGTGCTCGCGTCCGAGCTCCAACCGACCATGGCGCTCGACGGCAGCCTCAACATTCACTCGTTGAGCTACGTCGGGCAATCGCCCGGCATCAACCAGCGCGTCGTCAACGAGACCGCCGCGATCGTCGCGTACTTGAATCAGAACGCGGAGTAGCGAGGCGGAAATACCGGGCCGGTCACACCGGTTGAAGACGGTCCTTGCCTTTCATACTACGTCTGTAGTAATCCTACGAACGACGTCGTAACCATGGCCCGCTGCCCCGACCTCACGCCCGCCGAGCTCCGCGTCATGAAGACGCTGTGGCAGCTCGGCTCGGCCTCGGTCGCGGACGTTCGCGCCGAGCTCGCGACCAAGGGCCACGAAGTCGCGTACACGACGGTGATGACGCTACTCGGTCGGCTCGCCACGAAACGCGCGGTCGATGTCGATCGCACGCGCGAGCCGTTCGTGTATCGCGCGGCCTATCGCCGCGAATCGGTGCTCGGCGAACGGTTGCGCGAGTTCGTGCGCGACGTGTTCGATGGCAACGCCGACTCGCTCGTGTTGAGCTTGGTCGAGGACGCGTCGTTGACCCGCGAAGAGCTCCGCGCGATCGAGCGGCGGATCGCCGATGCCGAAGCGCAGGAGCCCGGCAAGCCGGCCCGCAAGCGCAAGGAGCGCGCGTGACGCTCGCGACGCTCGTCTCCGCCGGTGCGGTCGCGAAGACCGGACTCGCCACGCTGGGCATGATCGCCGTGCAGGGCACGATCGTCGCGCTGCTCGCGCTCGCGATCGCGCGCGCTGGCAGACTGCGTCCGAGCTGGCAAGCTGCGATCTGGC
>CAZDGY010001266.1:0-1873 GCA_964504685.1 uncultured Kofleriaceae bacterium
GATCGGCGCGAAGTCGGGCAGGGAGCCCTTGATCATCGGCAGCATCATGCCGCGGAACACTTCGACCATCGTGAAGTCGGTTGTGCCGTTGTCTCGCGGGGTCAGCGTGTAGGTCCGAACGCCTTTGAACATCGGCATCACGCCGTCGCTCCACGTCATCGCGCGATTCGGCTCGAACGCGGTGACCTTCGGCTTGAACGTACGCGTCGGCGACGCCGGAACTACGAGCGCGAGCTTTTCACCCAGCGCGATCGTGCCGCCGACGCTCGTGACGGTGGAATTCCAGCGTGGAAACTCCGCTGCGGTCGTGAGCAAGCTCCAGATCCGCTCGGCCGGCGCGGCGATCGCGATCGTGATCGCGCACTCCATCCGAAATGTGCACGCGGTCTTCGTTGCTTTGGGCGGGTTGGTCATGGCGGTTCCTGCTAGGACGATCGAGGGGGCCGAAACGATGCGCCGCGATCGACGGTTGAAACCGCGAGATGGCCGGGCGATGCTGGTAGCTTGCGCGCCGTCGTCGTCGTTGTTCTAGCGCTGGTCGCAGCTTGTTACGAAAACAACGCGACGTGCGGCGACACCCTGTGTCCGCGCGGCACCGCGTGCTCGGCCGATGGCATGGAGTGCGTGTCGCCAGATCAGCAAGCCGCGTGTGGCGACTCGACCGCGAACGACGGCATGACGTGCAGCTATGCGGGCGGCACGATGTTCGGGTTCTGTCACGGCGGCGCGTGCTTGACGACGCTCGATCAGTGCGGCGACGGCGTGCCATCGCTCGCCTTGGGCGAGCTGTGCGATTGCGGGACGAACGACGTGTTGGCCGCTCCGCCGCCGGGCTGCAACGGCTTCAACTCCACCGCGTCGAACGCGACGTGTCGGCCGGATTGCACCTCCGCGCATTGCGGCGACGGCATCGTCGACAGCGACAGCGAAGTGTGCGACGACGGCAACGCGATCAGCGGCGACGGCTGCCGCAGCGATTGCGCCGGCCGGTTCGAGCTGATGCAGACGCCGACCGCCGAGGATCTGAATGGGGTGTGGACCTCGGGACCGAGCGAAGCTTATGCGGTCGGTGCCGGGGGAGCGGCGATCTACTACGACGGCACCACGTGGTCCCCGGTCACGCTCGGCACGACGAAGGAGCTCTATGCGGTCTATGGCATCGGGACCGACATCTACATCGGCGGCGACGGCGGAGCGTGGCTGGGCCAGGGTGCCGCGGGCGTGTGGGCGCCGCTGCCGCTGTCGCCAGCGCCGGTCCGGGTCAGCGGCATCTGGGCGAGCGACCCGAACGACGTGTACCTCGCGGGGTTTTCAGCGAGCGGCCCGGATCTCTATCACTGGGACGGCGCGAGTTGGACCACCTACGCGCCCGGCTCGTGCAGCGCGACCACGTTCGTTTCGGTGGCGGGCTCGTCGGCAACCGATGTCTATGTCGCGGGGACGTCCGGGACCCCGGCCTCCGGCCCGGTGTCGTTCGACGTCTGTCACTTCGACGGCGTGACCTGGTCCGCGGTGACATCGGTCCCGAACACCGGGATGCTGATCACGAGCACGATGAGCGTCGATGCGACCGCCGGCTACGCGATGATCAACGTCGGCACCGCCACAACACTCCTTACGCTGACTCCGACGAACGCGAAGACGAGTCTGCCTCCCGGCGACCTGCGATCGTTGGCGATCACCGGCTCGAGGGAGTTACTGACCGTCGGCTACAACGGGGTCGCGCTATCGCTCGATCGGTCGGGCGGGGCCTGGACGCACCTGCTGACGCCGACCACGCTCGAGCTCATGGGGGTCGCCGCATCGAGCCCGAGCAACGTGTTCGTCGTCGGGCTCAGCGGTACGGTGCTGCACTGACCAGGCATGTAACGAG
>CAZDGY010001267.1:0-1872 GCA_964504685.1 uncultured Kofleriaceae bacterium
TCGACGAGACCGCCGACCGGCTGCGCGGTCGACACGGATCGATGGATGTCTCGGCGGAGCTCGAGTACGGCCTCGGCGACAAGCTGCAACTCGTCGAAGAGGGCGGCCGTTGGCGGATCGCGACGAACCCGCTCGCGTTCTACGATCAGTCCACGCCGAAGGCTGCGCTCGTGTCGTTCTTGCGCGCGTATCGGCTCGAGCGCTGGGACGTGATGCTGCGGTTCGTGCCGAACGAGTACCGCGAGAAGATGGACACCGCGAAGCTCAAGGCGCAGTTCACCGGGCCCAGTAAGCCCCAGATCGAAGCGCTGATGAGCTCGCTCGAGACCAACGTCGACGAGCCGATCATCGAGCACGGCAACGACGCGAGGCTGGGCTACGGCGAAAAGTACGAAGTCGAATTTGTCCGCCAAGACGGACAGTGGAAGCTCAAGAAGCTCGACTAGCGATTTAGTGGCTAGTCGAGCAGCCACCGTGTGGGGGATTGCACACCTGCCCGAGTAGCGGGCGCGCATTGCGTCACCATGCTGCGCAAAAAAGTCAGACGACGTGCGATCGCGTCAACCCGCTGTGCGGGCTCACAAAACCGTGACGGCTTGCCGCGTTAGTGGGGTTTGCAGGCCCAACATTGGCGCGGAGTGGTCGATCTCTCAGTACGTCAATTTCCTCGTCGGGAATTCGAGCTTCGGTGATTATCATGCGTTAGAATAGAACAGCGGGATCGGCCATCCAAAGGCCCGCAGGTTGCAGCGTAAAAGGTCAGGAGCTACGCATTCACGCCTAGTTAGGTCACAGCAGACTCCGCGAAAGGCGGTCCTTCATGTTGGATCCCTGGATTATCGAAGAAATCCTCAAACGTGAAGAGGAACAGCGCCGCGAACAGGAAGGCGGGCGCGTAGAGCTGCCCGTCGAGCGCTACCGCGACGATGAGAAGCCTACGGTGACGCCGCCACGCGAAGAAGGCGAGCGTGGAGTCATGATCATCGACATCTAAAATCCGCGCAGGTTCGCACACGCGAACCCACGTCGACCTACCTACAAGAGGTCGCCACCGGTGGTGGCGGGCCTCTTTTTCGCTTTCGGAATTATCGATCTTTTTTCGGCGATGTTTTCGGCGTGGTAAGTAGGCGCGTGGCGTCGCGATCACGCGATCGGCGCTCGACCGAATCGGAGCCGATCACACCGCATCCGCGCACGCATCGCGCGGTGGTTCTCTACACGATCGCGCTCGGCGTGCTCGGCTGGGGAGTCGTGCTCGCGTTGCCGGCGCTCGGAATCGCAGCGGCGCCGACCAGCCCGCTCGCGATCGGCTTGTTCGTCGTGGTCATCCTCGCGGCGCGTGCGCTCGCGTTCCGCTTGCGCGAAGGCAGCGTGCTCTCGCTCGACTCGGCCTACTACGTGGCGGCGGCGCTGTGCGTCGGCTCGATCGATGCCGGCCGGCTGGTCGCCGCGGCGCTCACCGTCGATGCGTTGGTGCGGCTGATCGTAGCGCGCCGGCACGGCCGCGCCGATCCCGATGGCTGGGTCGCCGAGCTTGGCTACGTCTTGTACTTCGGCGGGATCAGCGGCGGCTTGCTCACGATCTGGGGGCACGTGCTCGGCGCGGATTCGGTCGGCGCGACGCCGACGGCGATCGAAGCGACCGGGCGAGTCGTCGCGATCGCGAGCTGCTTGCTCGTCACGCACTACGCGCTGCAAGGCGTGCGGCAGCGGCTCCTCGGCCAGAGCTGGCGCGCGTACCTCAAGGAGCTCGCGGTGCCCGGGATGGCGGCGAAGGCGTCGCTCATGCCGATCGGCGTCGTGCTCGTGCTGCTCTACGATCCCGACGAGCGGCTCGGCTTCGTGCTGCTATCGCTGACCTACCTGTTGATC
>CAZDGY010001268.1:0-1099 GCA_964504685.1 uncultured Kofleriaceae bacterium
CGGCGCGACGAGCTGTCGCCCGTGCTCGCCCATCCGTTTGCGAACCAATTCGTCGATGGAACTCGCGTCGCGCTCGAGCCTGGGGTCGCGGTCGCGCACAGCCCGGCCGGTTACCGAGTCGCGATCGCCGGCGATATTGTCACATTGCCAATACCGGACAACGCGGTCGGCCTCTCGTTCCTGCCGGTCGAGCGGGTCGGCGAACCCGACGCGCCGGCGCAGTACGAGGTCCGCGACGCGGCCGTGCGGCTCGGGCTCAATCGCCTGCGTGTCCGCACTCCGCTGTTCACCGCGACCGCCGAACCGCGCGGCAACGGCACGACGCTCGTCGCGGCCCACCTGCCCTGTCGCGACTTCGCGATCGCTGTCGCAGATCGGGACGTCAAGCCAGTCTCGATCGGACGCGGCTACGGATATAGCGGTCGTGGTCGCGGTCCATCGCCCGCAAGGGTGGTCGATTACCTACCGGCCGGGACCGTGCTGCGCTCCGGCGACCACGCGGTCGGCACGACGCTGTTTCCGATCGTGCTGCCGGCTCTGCGCACGACGCCGCCGTGCGTCGATCGCCAGTGGGTGCTGTCGACCGATGCCGACCTCGGCCCTGAAATCGACCCTGCATCGGAGGCGAGCGCAACGATGCACCTGTGCGCCGACCCCGCAGCGATCATCAGTGGGCCACTCGCCGTGCCGTAGCTTGCCGACCAACGGTGCGGCGCGCTGTCAGGTTTCCCTGCACCGACTCGACCGCTCGTACCGGCCCTATGCGCGGCGCTCTAACGGTCTCCTTACTCGACGGCGGCCCGTGAAGCTCTCATCACCGAAACCTATCCGGCAGAGTCTGCCAACTTCTTGAGTTGTCGAGAGGTCCAGACGAAGCTGAACGCGATGAACAGGGTGCATCGCGTGGGTGTTGTATTGGCGCTTTTGGGTGCGTGCGCAGCGGGCGACAACGGCGTCGACCCCAGCGATCTCGAGCTTCGAGATCTGCTCGGCATCGCGCCGGAGACCGCATCGCAGTGGAACGCGCAACAGCGCGCGGCGGCGCGAGCAATCCTCGCAGCCGCGTGCGACCAGACCGCGGTGCCCACCGCGATCGCAC
>CAZDGY010001268.1:1109-1870 GCA_964504685.1 uncultured Kofleriaceae bacterium
ACTAGGCGGCGCACCGACGCTCGACGACAGCGTGAGCCAAGGCTTGGCGGCCTACGATGTCGAGCTCGCGGGCGCGAACAGCGATGCGCTCGCGGTGGTTCACCTATCGCTCGCCGGCGGCACCGCGATGGTCAGCGAGTCGCAAGCCGCGGCGACGAAGCAGAACCTGGTCGATCACGTCACGCCGGCGGCCGACGTGCGGATCTCGGCCGCGTGGGACGACCACCCGTGGCGCGATCTACCAGAACGCGACGACGGCGTGCTCTCCGCACTCGCGATCGACACCGGTGGCCACGATCGCCAGGTCGTGGTCGTGCCCGCCTCGCGGTTGTCGGTGGTGGCAGCGTATGTCGATGATACCGGCGAGCTGATCGTGAACCCGGTCGTGCTCGCCGCACTCGACCCACCGACCGAGGCCGCGTCGGTGTCGGTGAAGAAGCCGCGGGTCACCGTCGCGAACCGCCCGGCCTATTCGACCCACTCGGACCCCGCACCGAATGCGGCGCGATCGACCTCACAGCCGCCGGCGCCAAACCCTTCGGCGAACGCGGCCGACGACGGCAATCCGTATAGCTTCTACGGCTCGGTCGAAGAATGCGCGGCCGCGCAGAGCGCGCGCTGCACCAGTTGTCTCGCTGACAATAACTGCAAGCCGATCACGAACATCACCGATGGCAACGCCGAGTGCACGATGTTGTGTGCGAACGGCGGCCAGGGCTACTTCCTGAAGCCCCTCAAACCCGAGGACGTCGCCTGTCAGC
>CAZDGY010001269.1:0-1863 GCA_964504685.1 uncultured Kofleriaceae bacterium
CGATCGCATCGCGGGCTTCGAGCGCGCAACCGAGCGCGTAGATCGAATCGGTGGGGTAGGCCGCGACGCCACCGGCGTGCAGCGCGTCGACCGCCTGCTGGATCTTGCGCGGCGCCGGTTCGCCCCACGGATCGATGATCAGGCGCAGCGTCATCGTTTCTTGCCTCTACCGATCACGTATTGCTCGATCGAGATCTGCCGACTCGACTCCGGCTTCGCGCTCTTGGCGACGTCGAACTTGCTGCGCACCGCTTCGATCAGCCGCTTGAAGTCGGGGCCTTGGAACAGCTTGCCCACGAAGTTCCCGCCGGGCGCGAGCATCATCGTCGCGAGCTCGAGTGCGCGCTCGAACAGCGCTTCGCTCCGCGCCTGATCGAGGCTGCGAATCCCGGTCGTGTCGGGCGCCATGTCCGACAGCACGACGTCGAACGCGCTCAGATCGCCCTTGAGCACCGCGGGATCGATCGTCATCACGTCGCCGATCTCGATCCGCGCACCGCTCGTGTCGCCGCGCAGCGGCCCGCGATCGAGCCCGACGAGGATTCCGGTCGGGCCGACCTTGCTGCGCGCGTACTGCAGCCACGACCCCGGCGAGCAGCCGAGATCGAGCACGCGTTGCCCGGGCTTGAAGATCGCATGCTTGTCGTCGATCTCGGCGAGCTTGTACACCGCGCGCGCGAGGAAGCCCTCGCGCTTTGCTTGGCGATGAAACCGATCGCGCCGGTTGGAGCGATCAGCGAGCTTGTTGCGTGACAATGTCGAGAACGCGCGCCGGGACTATCCGCGACCGGCAGCGGCCTTCTTGGAGGCCTTGAGCGGGTTCTTCGAACGAACCTCTTCTTTGCCGAGCCCCTTACGCTTGTACTGCGCGCGAGTCGCGGCCTTGGTCACGACGACGTAGTCGTTCGCCGAGCCCGGAATCGCGCCGCGGATCAGGATGCAGTTGTCGTCGGCGAGAACCTTGAACAGCTGGAGGTTCTGCACCGTCTTCTTCTCGTCGCCGAGGTGACCCGCCATGCGCTTGCCCTTGTGGACGCGCTGCGGAGTCAGCCGGCACCCGATCGAGCCACCGTGACGGAAGTACTCGTGAGTACCGTGCGTCATCTTGAAGCCCTTCATGTGGTGGCGCTTGAACACGCCCTGGTAGCCCTTGCCCTTGCTCGTGCCGCTGACATCGATCGCGGCGCCGTCGGCGAAGACGTCGGTCGGCCGCAAGACCTGGCCGACCGTGAACTTCGAGACCTCTTCGACCGGCAGGCGGAGCTCTTTGATGAAGCGCAACCAACCGAACTTCGCCTCGGGTTTGATCCCGGCCGCTTTGGCCTGGCCGAGCTCGGGCTTGTTCGTCAGGCGCAGCGGCTTCTCGCCGAAACCGAGGATCACGGCGGAGTAACCGTCGCGCTCCATCGTGCGGGTGCCGACCACGTGGTTCGGACCCACTTGGACCACGGTCACGGGGACGGCTTCGCCGTCGTCCGCGAACACTTGGGTCATACCGATCTTTTTGCCGAGCAGGCCGAGGTTGGTCAACATCGTCTAATTCTCCGAAACGAGGCGGCAATCTATACCCGCGTGCGGCTGAACCGTCAAGCTGCGGTCACGCTGCAGGCAGGCGATAGATGCGATGCGCATTCTCGGTCGTAATCGCGGCTAACTCCTCGAAAGGTATGCCCGCGCAGCGCGCGACGACCTCCGCGGTGTGGACCACGTAGGCCGGCTCGTTGCGCCGACCGCGGACCGGGACCGGTGCGAGGTACGGGCAGTCGGTCTCGACGAGCAGCCGGTCCCGCGGCACGAGCGCGACCGCATCGCGCAGCGGCTGGGCGGTCTTGTACGTGACGATGCCGCTGAACGACACGTAGC
>CAZDGY010001270.1:0-1861 GCA_964504685.1 uncultured Kofleriaceae bacterium
GAGGCCGAAGTCCGCGACTCGGGCACGGCCATTGACATCGACGAGCACGTTGTCCGGCTTGAAGTCGCGGTGGACGAGCCCGGCGTCGTGCGCGGCCGACAACCCGCGACCGGCTTGCGCGAGCATCGCGACGACCTCGCGCCAGCGCCGCGGCCGGGCGCGCAGCCAGCGGGTCAACGTCTGACCTTCGACCAGCTCCATCGCGAGAAACGGCACGCCATCGACCTCGCCGACCTCGTGCACCGTGACGACATTGGGATGCGACAGCTGGGCCGCCGAACGCGCCTCGCGCATCAGCCGCTTGTGCGCGACCGCCTCGGCACCGGAGTGCAGTCGCTTGATCGCGATCGCGCGCCCGAGCTCGAGATCATCGGCGCGATAGACCGAGCCCATGCCGCCGCGGCCGATCCGCTCGCGAATCGCGTAGCGCCCGATCCGTTGCCCCGCTTCCCACGCCGGGGGCTCGTGGGCCGGCGTCTCCGGCGTCTCTCGGCGAACCAGCGCGGCGAGCAGCTGGCGGCACGAGCTACAGCTATCGACGTGCTCCTCGATCGTAGTGCGCTGATCGACCGGCATCGCGCCGGCCGCAAAGGCCAGCGCGCGCGGCTCGTCGAGGCACGGCGCGATCATGGCCTTCACATAGCGAATGCTCGCACCGAGGACAACCGCGAAGTGCGGTAGGGTCCCCCGCATGGACCGGGTCGCCCGCGGGTTAGCCGAGCGCGCAGGGCAAACCCTCGCTCCCGACGAGCTCGTCGCGCTCACCGAGGTGCTCGACCGCGCCCGGACCGAGGCGCTCGCGCGCTGGCCGGCCCTGCCCGACCTCGACGCCGACGCGGTCGCCGACGCGATCGCCGCGCGGGTCGAAGGCGAGACTGCGTTGGTCACCGCGGTCGGCCGGCTCGCGCTACCCGATCTGCTTCTCGTCGCGGCCGCGCTCGCAGGCGATCGCGCTGCACTCGACGCGATCGAACAGCTAACCCTTCGCGAAGCGAATCGCGCGGTCGCCCGGCTCGGCAACCGGGTTGGCGCCGATGATGTCGCACAAGAGCTGCTGTTGAAGCTGCTGGTCGCGACCGGCGAGCGCGGGCCCAGGCTCGCGGCGTTCGGCGGCCACGGCGCGATCGATGCCTGGTTGAAAGTCGCGGCGGTGCGCACCGCGATCAGCCTCGGCCGCCGCGAGCACGAAGTCGCGGTCGAAGACGAAGCGCTCGCGATCGTCGCGGACGACTCCGATGACCAAGCGCTCGCGTTCTTGAAGCTCAGCTATCGCGCCGAGTTCAAGGCCGCGTTCGCTGCGACCGTCGCCGAGCTGCCGCCTCGGGCGCGCACGCTGCTCCGGCTGCAAGTCGTCGATCAGCTCACGCTCGAGGAGGTCGGCGCGTTCTATCGCGTGTCGCGCGCGACCGCAGCGCGCTGGCTCGCCGATGCTCGCGCGACGCTCGTCGCCGGCACGCAGGCGCGGCTGATCGCCGATCTAGCGATCGATCGCACCGAGCTATCCGAGCTGATGCGGCTCGTCGCCTCGACGCTGTACGCCACTCTGCCTCGCTTGCTGCGCACCAAAGACGGCTGAGGGCTCGGACCCTCGAGAGATCGGTAGCGAGATCGCGAGCTCGGCGGCGCTGCGCGAACGACTGCCTCGGCCGTACTCAGACAGTCCTCGCCGCTGATCGCAGTGCGGAGTGATCGCCGCGCTCGCGGCTGCGGAACTGCGCGCGGCACGAGGCGTGGTTCCGCGTGCGCCGCCGTGACGATCCGCGATCCCTCAGTTGACGCTTACGACGTCCCACGCTCGCTGACGTCGAACGTACAGGCGGTCCGAGAGGGCCTGACCGCCGGCCTTTGGGAACACTCGTTG
>CAZDGY010001271.1:0-1859 GCA_964504685.1 uncultured Kofleriaceae bacterium
CGGCGGGATCCAGAACTCGACAAACGTCATTCAGGGCAACTACGTCGGCACCGACAAGGCCGGCACAGGCAAACTGGGCAACCTTGGGAGCGGTGTGCAGCTTACCGCCACGAGCGGGCAGGTCATCGGCGGACTGACCAAGAGCGGCTATCAGGGGGCCGACTTCACCGTCCCGGCCGGAGCGACGACGTGCGCCGATGGCAACGTCGTGGTCGGATTCGTGGCGAACTCGGGCCTGTACCTCGCCGGACTGCAGCTGTATTGCGTGCCGCTCAGCTTCGTCCACGGCTCGTTGATGTACGGCACCGAGGTGCTCCTAGATTTCTACGGGTCCAACGCGGGGCAGGAGCAGCCGCCGACCCAATGTGCCGCCGACGAAGTCGCCGCGACATTCGACGGTCGGTCGGGCGGCGTGATCGACCAGTTCGACGTCAAGTGCGCTGCGGTCACGCCGGTCACGAACTGAACCACTAGCACGCGCTAGTTGCGGCTGCGCAGATCTGTAGATTCCCACGCGTCGTCGATCACCGGCATCGGCGTCAGCAGCCGGCGCGCATTGAGCTCGCCGAAGATCGCGTGCGCAGGCGACAAGCTCGACGGCACGGGCGAGATGCTGCCCCGCGCGAACCGGTGTCCGGGCTCGGTGTCCAAGCGAACCGGTACACCGTCGCTCGGGACGAACGGCACGCCGTCGGACACGCTCATCGCGCGCTCGAACCGGGGTGCGGCCTCGAAGCGACGCGACGCGGCGACGACCGCAGCGAAACACGCGAGCACCAAGAAGACGGGGATAGCCGCCACGCCCTATCTGATTTGCAAGCCCGGATCCCGCCGAGAGGACGGGTTTGGCGGAGTTGCGCGCGTGTCGCAGTGGCTTGCATCCCCCAGTGTCGTCTCGCGCCCACAACTCGGTACTATCGAGCCGAATGCGTGGGCGAGCGACCCGTGGATCGCGCTCGGAGCCTTCGTGCCGTCGTGCGGCCGGCTCGATTTCGCACGAGTGCCCGATGCGGCCGGGTCCAGCGCGATCGATGCGGCGCCCGCGCTTCCGATGAGCGATGAGCGGATCGGCCACCGGCGACGGTGCTCCAGTACCCGTTGTTCGCGAGCGACGTGATCGCTCCGTTCACGGGAAACATATCGACCGGCAACGGCGCGAGCTACTACGTCGCTACAGCGTGATCGACAGCGTCGTCCCGGACAGCGCAACGGCGTACGTCGTCAGCGGGCGATTGGCGGGGCCATTGACGACGTCGCCCGACAGCGTGAACACGGAGCCGTGACAGGGGCACGTGAGCCGGTCCGACGCTGCATCGAAGTCGACCTCGCACCCCGCGTGGGTGCACACCGCAGAGAGAGCGACGTAGGTCGTGTCGGACATCCGCACGACGACGATCGTGTCGTGTGGTGCATCCACCAGGACCGCGCCGCCGGCTGTCCCGAGCGCGCTGTTTTCGACGGCCGTGAGATCGACACAGAGCTCGCTGCCGCACATGCTCGAGGAGCCCACGGGAATCGTGCTCCCCGGGGTGCAACCGCCGACGAGCGAGCTCGCAGCCGCGATGCCGACCGCTTTGAGAATGTCTCGTCGAGAGCACCCTGAACATCCAGCGCTCGTCGGGAACAACTTCATGATGATTCGACTCGACGAATCTGTGTTTGGTTCGCTCGTCGAGGTGGCAATGCCGGGTCGCCACCGATCGCGCGAATCTGCCAGCTCCGGCTACTTCGTGAGATCGAGGAGCTCGGCGGCGAGCTTGTCCTCGGCGCCTGGTT
Organism: uncultured Kofleriaceae bacterium; assembly: GCA_964504685.1. GTDB lineage: Bacteria > Myxococcota_A > Polyangia > Haliangiales > Haliangiaceae > JABFXX01. Next base: position 1,777 of record CAZDGY010001271.1, read on the forward strand.
CGAACCCGTAGTGCACGAGCCGCACGACGCCGGTCGGATCGATCACGAACGTCGACGGCATGTGGTCGGGGTCGTAGGCCTTG
>CAZDGY010001272.1:0-1855 GCA_964504685.1 uncultured Kofleriaceae bacterium
CGCGGTACCCAACCCGCCGGCCATCGCGTGCGCGTGCTCGTTCACTTCGCCGGCGGCCCCGCCTGGACGCGCGACGCCAAGAAAGCCAAGCGCTACGCTGGCAAGCCGGCGGCGTTCATCGGCGGCTGTCCGCCGGATGCGCTTTACGTGCGTGCGATCGACGCCGCCGTCAAGGCGGGCCGCGCGAAGTTCGACGTGGTGCCGTTCGTCTTCGTGATCCCTGCGACTGCCTATGAGCGCATCTCCGTCCGCGCCGGCGTGCTTGATGCGTTCATCCTGAAGGCGAAGGCCGAGCTCGAGCGGGTGCGAGTTCGCTACGCCGGCGTTGAGGTTGCGCCGTGTCGGCGGTGTTGGGTGAACCTCGAGAACATGCGCCTCGCGGACGAGGAGCGCGTCGCGACGTACAAGCGAAACGGCAACTGGCCCCTGGGCGATCTCGTCCAGAGTTCGCTGTCGCGCGCTGAATCGAGCGGCGGCAGCGCAGCGATTCGCGAGCGTAGCGGTAAGCTCGAGCGCAAGACCGCAGCGATTGGCTACAAAGCCGATCCGGCCGCGTCGCCGGATCCGCGACAGGTTCGCGCCGACGTCCGGCTCGCTGCCGCGGCCGATCGCCTAGAGCGTCGCATCAAGGCGGATAACCGGGCAAAGCGCAAGAAAGCGAAACGCTAGTTACTGCGCCAACCTGTCACACCTACCGCTTCGCCGCAGCTCGCGCGCGCCGGCCGCCGCCCCATTTCCCCGCCTTCGCCGTTTGAATCTCATTCCGGGCCCGCCATCGCGCCAGGCGAGCCATCACACGGCGCTCGCGTTTGGTCGGCTTCGACCACGGGTGTAGGAATTGGCGACAGTAGCTGCGGCGGTCGTGTGCGCCGCGGCGCGGGCAGATCCGGGCGTCGTGAGCGCGCTGCGCGGCCTCGCGCCGCGCTAGCGCTTCGTGCGCCATTGCCGAGCGAGCTTGGCGTACGCCGCGATCGTTCGCTTGATGTCGCCTCGCAGTCGGTAGAGCGCTTCGAGCGCCGCGTGCGTCGCTGGATCATGCGAGCCGCCGGCCATCTGCCGCTTGACTGCCGTGTTCGCGACGAGCGCGTCGCGTGTGACCTTGGTCAGTAGTTTTCATGCTTGTCCGGTTATCACCCAACGCTCCCATCGGTAGTGCCGGGATGAATCCAATCTCCATCGTACAACTCCTCATAGGTAGGCGACTCGTGCGCGACGCTCAGACCGAGCAACGAACGGAACGCGTTGAACGGGTAGAACCGACGGTTGAAGCGGAACACGAACTCATTGAGGTACGCCTGCAAGTGATCGGGCGAGACGCCGTGGTGCGTGCCGTTGATCCACGTCTTGAGGTTCGAGAACACGAGATGGATGATCGGCAGGTAGTCCTCGCTGACACCCGGCTCACCGCGCTCGGGGCACGCGAGGTGCTGGTAGCCGTGTCGCGCGAGGCCGGCATAGCTCTGCGATCCGTCGGTCACGACCATCTCGGTGAGCGTATCGACGTTGGCGCGGATGAAATCACCGCACGTTTTCGCGGTCCTGTCTTGGATGACCTGGAGGCGCAACCGGCCCGCGTAACGCCCGCCGCGACGGGGCTTCTTCTTCGAGTGTCGATCGTCCTCGGACTCGATGCGCTCGACCTTGCGAAGCTTCACCTCGACAGCGCCGATCACGCGCACCTGATCGGTGACGCCTCGGCCCTTGCCGCGCGTGCGACCGCCCACGAGCGTCTCGTCGACTTCCACGGTGGTCCGCGAGCCGATCGGGCCGCTCGTAGTCGCCATGCTCGCGCGGAGCTTGTGAAGGATCTGGAACGCGGTCTCGTAGCGCGTGAGCCCGAGCTGGCGCTGCAAGT
>CAZDGY010001273.1:0-1854 GCA_964504685.1 uncultured Kofleriaceae bacterium
GCTTGAACTGCGTGTTCTGGAACTTGCTGATCGGCTTGCCGAACGCCTTGCGCTCTTTCGTGTAGGTGATCGTGTCGGCGAGCACTTGCTCCGCCCCCGCGACCGCGCCGATCGCGACGCACAGCCGCTCTTGCTGCAGCTTCTGCATCATCATCATGAAGCCACCGCCCTCGGCGCCGAGCACGTTCGTCACCGGCACGCGGCAGTCTTCGAAGAACAGCTCGCTCGTGTCCTGCGAAGGCATCCCCATCTTGTGGAGGCGCTTGCCCTTTACGAAGCCCTTGCGATTGGCCTCGACGACGATCAGCGAGATGCCTTTGTGTGCGTTCGCCGGATCCGGATCAGTCTTGCAAGCGACCACGACGAGGTCGCACAGCTGGCCGTTCGAGATGAACGTCTTCGAGCCGTTGATCACGTAGTCGTTGCCATCCTTGACCGCGGTCGTCGCGATCGCAGCGAGGTCGGAGCCCGTGCCCGGTTCGGTCATCGCCAGTGCGGTGACGAGCTCGCCCGCCGCGCAACCTGGCAACCAGCGTTGCTTCTGGTCTTCCGTGCCGAACGAATAGATGTACGGGACGATGATGTCGGAGTGCAGCGACATCGCGAACCCGCTCTCGTACGCGTTCGCGAGCTCCTCCATCACGACCATCGAGTGAATGAAGTCGCCGCCAGCGCCGCCATACTTCTCGTCGAGCCACGGGCAGAGAAAGCCCTGCGCACCGGCTTTGCGCCACAGCTCGCGGTCGACTTGGCCGGCTTCGCGCCAGCGCGCTTGATGCGGCGTGATCTCGCGCTCGACGAACTGGCGAAACGCTTTGCGGAAAGCGTCGTGCTCTTCGGTGAACAGCGTGCGGTCCATGCCGCTGTCGTATCACACCGCGGCGAGCAGGAGATCCGCGGCTTTCTCGGCGATCATGATGGTCGGTGCGTTGGTATTGCCGCCGATGATCGAAGGCATCACCGATGCGTCGACGACCGAGAGACCTCGCAAACCATGGACCGCGAGCGCGTAGTCGACGACCGCGAGTGGATCCGTGCCCATCTTGCAGGTCCCGACCGGGTGAAAGATCGTATTGCACTTGCTGCGGATCGCCGCGCGGATGTCGTCATCGGATTTCGTCTCCGGACCCGGTGTGACCTCCTCGCCGAGCAGCTCGGTGAGCGGCGCGGTGTTCGCGATCTCGCGCGCGAGCTTGAACCCGGTGACGAGGTGCTCGAGGTCGGCTGGGTCGGAGAAGTAGCGCGGGTCGATGATCGGCGGCACGGTCGGGTCGTTGCTGCGCACCCGGATCTCGCCGATCGAGCGCGGGTAGATGAGGCCCGGCAACAGCGACGCCTTGCGCCCCCACGGCTTGGCCTGCGGCACATCGCTCGGCGCGGGCGTGCCATACGGCACGAAGTGAAATTGAATGTCGGGCAGCGGCGCGGCCGGCGACGACTTCACGAACGCCCCGACGTCGACGGGGCCGACCCCGAGCTGACCGCGACCACCGGCGAGGTGTTGGACGGTCCACTTCACGAGGTTCGCGATCGACACGCGCGGCGCGCCGGTCGCCTTGTGGGTCACACCGGTGAGCAAGTGATCTTGTAGGTGCTTGCCGACGCCGGGTAGCTCGTGGCGCGGATCGATGCCGACTGCGCGCAGCTCGTCGCCGGCGCCGATCCCGGACAGCATCAACAGCTGCGGTGACCCGATCGCGCCGCCGCACACGATCGTCTGGCGCGCTTCGATCGTCTCTTCGGTGCGCCTCACGCGGTATCGCACGCCGGTGACGCGATCGCCGTCGACAACGAGCGAGGTCGCGAGCGCCCCGGTGATCACGGTGAGGTTGTCGCGCTTGCGCGCGGGATCGA
>CAZDGY010001274.1:0-1854 GCA_964504685.1 uncultured Kofleriaceae bacterium
CGCACGCGGCGGTCTACGTGCCCGGTATGGCGCTGGCAGTGTTCATCCGACGGGTCGGCTTCATCCCGGATCGCGTGCTGCTGCGCTCGATGCGGTTCCGCGCGGTCGGCTTGTCGAACCTGTTCGGCGAAGTCTCGTACACGGTGGCTGCGCTGGGATTCGCGATCGCTGGTCGCGGCGGCATGTCGATCGTCTACGCGAACATCATCCAGTCGCTGGTGATGGTCTCGATCTCGCTCGCGGCGGCCGGCTGGTGGAGCTGGGCGACACCGACGCGGCTCTCGCTCGCGCGTTTCCGCGACATGATCCGCGTCGGAATCCCGCTGTCGATCGCAAGCATCGCGCACGGCGGATCGCGCTACTGGGACAACCTCGCGGTCTCGTGGTGCTTCGGTCCAGCAGCCGCCGGCACGTACAACATGGCCTACAACCTCGCGGACATCCCCGCGACCCAGATCGGCGAACAGATCGCGGGTGTGCTGTTGCCATCGCTCGCCGAGCTTCCAGCGCACGCGCGCGCCGGCGCGGTCGAGCGGGCCTCGGCGCTGTTGTCGCTGATCTTGTTTCCGCTCGCGGTCGGGCTCGGATTGGTCGCGTATCCGCTGATCTCGTTGATCCTGCCGGCGAACAGATGGCAGGAGGTCGCGCCGCTGCTCGCGATCCTGACCTCGCTGTCGGTGTTCAGGCCGTTCACCTACGTCCTAGATGCGTATATGCAAGCCCAGCAGCGGACGAGCCGGCTGATGTTCCTCGAGATCGGGAAGCTGATCGTCTTGATCGGCGGGATCGTCCTGCTGTCGCGGTTCGGGCTGCGGGTCGCAGCGGCGGCGGTGGGCGTCTCGTTCGGATCCAACGCGATCATCGCAGCGCTGCTCATGCGCCGCGAGGGCCTGGCGAGCCGCAAGCTGCTACTCGGGTTCGTGCAGCCGCTCGCAGCCTGCGCCGTGATGGCGCTCGCGGTGCTCGCCGTCGATCGCGGACTTGGAGCGAGCTCGAGCGCGGCGACCCACCTGGTCGTGGCGATCGTGGTGGGCGCGATCGCGTACGTGCTCGCAGCGCTCGTGGTCTGCCGCGCGACCGCGCGCGATTTGCTGCGACTGTTGCGCGGATGCGTGTCACGCGACGATGCCAGGACCGGCACCGCGCTTGCTTTACGTATGCGACATGACGAACAAGACCGTGCTCCTCGGACTCCTCGCGTGCAGCGCCGCCTGCACGACGCACCCTTCCGCTAACGGTGACGCGAAGCCGCCCGACGGAAACGGAGCCGACGCTAGCCCGATCGGGGACGCTGCGCCGTTCACGACCGGGGTCAGCACGCTCGCCGGCGCGGCCGAAACCGGCAACACCGATGGCGATCGCAGCATCGCGCGGTTCTCGAACCCGGTGAACGTCTTGCTCGGCGCCGACGGCACGTTGTACGTGGCGGATTTTGACAACGGGCGGATTCGCACCGTCGACAAGCAAGGAAACGTCTCGACGTTGATCAGCCAACCCGGCTTCGCGCGGCCGTTCGGGATGGCATGGGCGGCGGATGGCGCTTTGTACGTACAGACCGACAACAACGCGAGCGGCAACCAGAACGCGATGTCGAGCACGATCTGGACGATCGATGTCGCGGCTGCCACCGCGACCGTGATCGCGACTAACCTCGGGCGCCCGCGCGGGCTGGCGGTGTTGCATGACGGCCGGATCGCGATGGCCGACGATCTCCACCACGTGATCGAAATCCTCGTTCCGTCGACGGGCGCGGTCACCGTGCTCGCCGGCACGTACGACGCGCCGGGCTATCTCGATGCGACGGGCGCGGCCGCTCGGTTCTCGCGCCCATACGCGATCTGGATCCGTAGCGAC
>CAZDGY010001275.1:0-1854 GCA_964504685.1 uncultured Kofleriaceae bacterium
CGAGATCGAAGATCTGCGCGATGTTCGCGTGGTTCAGCTGAACCGCGAGCTTCGCCTCCTCGATGAACATGCGGATGAAGTCTTTGTCCTCCGCGATGTTCGGCAGAATGCGTTTGACCGCGACGAGCCGCTCGAAACCTTCAACGCCGAAGGCCTTCGCGCGAAACACCTCGGCCATCCCGCCGACGTTGATGCGCTCGAGTAGGTAGTATTTGCCGAAGGGAGTCGGCTTCTTCACGGTGCGCGCGCCACAGGTATAAAGGGTGGGACCCTAACCGAAATCGGTTCCTTGGGCCACACCGGTTCGTACCTCCTGGGTGCTCGGAATTCCAGGAAAATCGCTCGGAAGTCACCTTCGGCAGATCGTCCACCTGGAGATGGTGACGCTGTCGCTATTGTCAACTTGCAGCCGTGGCGAGGCCGGCTATCTAGCCGCTTTGGTTGAAGGAATTTGGTGACGCTGTCGCTTTTGTCAACTTGCGGGCCGCGGCTCGACGGAAAAACGATCGATTTCGCCGTCTCCGCCGAGCCTCGCCGCCTAGTTCTGGGTCAGCGCCTGCGCCGGCTCCATGCGAGCCGCCTTGCGCGCTGGCAGATAGCCGCCGATCACTGCAAATCCGGCCGCGCAGAGCAGGCCGCCGCCGATGATCCACCACCGAAAATGGAACCAGGTCGAGGGCTTGTATGGGAAGCCCGACGCGTAGTGGTTCGACAGGTAATCGAGGCCGAGCGACATCAGGAACCCGAGCAGGCAACCGAGGATGCCGCCGATGATCCCGATCAAGGCAGCCTCGCAGATCACCAGCGCGCTGACGTCGGTCTGAGATGCACCGACCGCACGGAGTAGGCCCAATTCGCGCCGGCGCTCGGTGACCTGCATGAAGAAGTTGTGCGCGATGTTGATCGCCGAGATCACGATGATCACGAGCGAGATGATCACGAGCACGAGCCGGATGATGAAGATCACCGTCGCGAACTTCTGACCGAGCGAGTCGTCGAGCCGGAGATCTTCTTTGTCCTGCAGCCACTGCGCGAATGCCGGAATCCGGCGCTGGTCGTTGAGCGTGACGACGATCGACGAGTACGCCTTACCCGCATCGGGGTTGACGAACTCGGTGTTCCAGCGCTCGATGTAGCCGAGCGGGATGGTCATGCCGATCCGTTTGGCCTTCGCGCTGATTCCGATCACCACGCCCTCGACCTCGCGATGGCGACCGGACGCTACGGTCTGGCCGAACACCGACTGACCGAGCAGCAGCGAGAACCGCATCGCCGACAACCCGCCCTGCTTGATCATGAACTTCGCGAAGTCCTCGCCGATCATCGGCGTGCCGTGACTCTTCGCGTACTCGGTGTTGTAGAGCTCGAGCATGGTCGGGGAGATCACGACCGGCACGCGGTGGTGGCACGTGTTGTCACTGCGATCGCAGTAGTAGCGATCGGGATGCGGGCACGTGCTCGCACCGTCGGGTGGAGGCGGCACGCATGAACCGCCCTTCGCGACGCCCGGCGCTTCCCAGTCGCGGAACAGATCCGCCATGTACTTGTGCTGCTCGGGATCGAGCGACGGATCGTCGACGACATAGGTCGGATCGATGCCATCGGCCGCGCCGCCGACCTCGAGCGACAGCTGGCTGCCGTTGAACGAGCCGGACCCAAACGCCGGAAACGCGAGGCTCATCCGCGGCAACACGCGCGACACCTCGGAGCGCTCTTTGATCTGAGAGACCGTGCTGTCGTCGAGCCGCTTCGTGTCGTTCTGGACCAGCGTGACCTTCGGCGGGATGACCTCGACCTCTTCGACCGGGAAGATCTTCTCGAGCACCGCGGCGACTTGTTCGGTCGACGCGAGGA
>CAZDGY010001276.1:0-1849 GCA_964504685.1 uncultured Kofleriaceae bacterium
ACCGAACTGCAATGCAAGGTCGCTGCGTGGGTTTCAACGATTCCAGTGCGTTGCTCGCGCGCGATTCGGTATATCGTTTTGGGATGGCGAATGATCAGCGGCAAGCGTGGTTCACGAAAATGGTGGAGTCGGGACTCGAGCACAAGATCTTCGCTCCGTCCGACGTGCTGGCGCATGCGACGCCTGACGTGCTGGCCAATCACCTTCCACCCGAGCTGCTGAGCAAGGTGCTCGCCGCCTCACTTGCCGCGGGCGCGATGACTCCCGATCGCGTGCTCGAGACCGTGACGCCCGAGCTGCTCGCTCGCCACCTGCCGCACGAGGTGCTGTGGGCGTGCATCGCGGCGGCGGCCGCGCGCGCTGGGCTTAGCAACGTGGGGACGCCGTGAATGTGAAGACGTTTTGCGTCGACGCGCTGCAGAGCGCGCTCGATCTCGGGCTCGCGATGCCCGAGGACGTGCTGCGGCACGTGACGCCCGACGTCCTTTCGGTTCACTTGCCGCGTCCGCTGTGGGCCCGCCTGCTCACCGCTGCGCTCGGTGCGCCGAAGGTCGATGCGACGCTCGTGGTCGAGACCGTCGGCGTGGCGAACCTGGTCGAGCACATCCCCTCGGCGCTGATCTGGCGCTCGATCCAGGACGTCGCGGCGCGCGCGCTGACCGGCAAGCTCCCGGCGATGATCGTCAGCACGACCACGCCACCGCATGGCTCACCCGTCGTCAAGCCGACGATGCCCGAGCGGCCGACGCCGACCCCACAGCCGAGCCGATTCGCGGCGAAGTCGCCGCTCGCACCGCCGCCGCCCGAAGCGGTGCCGCAGGCGGTCAACGCATCGCCGTCGCGACCGGTCAGCCCGTCGCCGTCGCGGCCGAACGCGGCGATCCCAGCGCCAGCGCCGGCCCCCGCCGAGCCGTTCGCCGACATGGTCAACGAGCTCGAGCGCGAAGCCGGACCCGCGCCAACCGGTGGCGTGATCCGCGCGCGACCGCCGACCGGCCGGTTCCGCAACGCATCGACCGGCATCGGTCGTCCGGGGACGCCGCAACAGCGCCGTCCGCAAGCGCAAGCTGCCCCGCCACCGCCGATCGCCGGCGGTAAGCCGGTGGTACGGCGCGGTCAGACCGAGGGTAACGACGAGGTCGAGACCGACGTCAGCGACTTCCGCGAGCGCGAGATCGCGGTCGACGATTCGCAGCTCGTCGATTGGTCCGCGTCGGAAGAGACCATCGCCGGCGACGAGTTCGGTCGCAAGCGCTAGATCGCCGAGCCCGCTCGCGCGTTACACGCCCGATGGGTCGCGCTGCGCTCGTAGTCGCTATCGCGGCGTTGATCGCGGCGGCGCCGAGCGCATACGCTTGCTCGAAGCGCCATCAGACCGTGTTCGAGCTGTTCGACCTGGCCGAGACGGTCGCGGTCGCGAAGGTTCGCTGGATGCCGCCCGCGGTGAACGGCCACGGACCGGCTGGCGACGTCGATCTCGCGGTCGTCGAGCGGCTCAAGGGCAAAGCCGGAAAGCTCGTCGCGCGCGAGACCAACACGAGCTGCGCAGCCGGCTTCACCGTCGGCCGCACCGCGCTGGTGTTCATCGGCGCCGACGGCTGGCCGGTCGGTCACTACGAAGGGTACGTCCGCGACTACGCGAAGATCCTGCCGACGCTCGAGCACTACGCCGCCGCCGCGACCGAGGCCGAGCGCGGTCAAGTCGTGATCGACGCGCTCGGCGATGCCGACATGGCGGAGGAGGCCGGCTGGTGGATCGTCGATCATCCCGAGCTGCTCGCGCGACTCGACGCCACCGCGATCGAGCGAGCTCGCGTCGCCGCGGATACGTCGCGCTGGGCGAGCTCGC
>CAZDGY010001277.1:0-1843 GCA_964504685.1 uncultured Kofleriaceae bacterium
GTGGGCTCGCCGCGTACTCCGCCGACGACCTGCGCAAGATCCGGGGCTTGCAATCGGCGGCTATCGAGGCCACGCTCGGATACAAGAGCATCGACGAAGCGATCCACCGCGATTACCTCGTGATCTTGTGATCGAATTGTGATCGACCGCCAACCGAGCCCCTCGACGCCGACGGTGGGCGGACCGTCAGCGCCGCCGGATGGCGGTGCGGCTGGATCGACGATGCGTCGGGTAGCCGAAGCGGCGCGCAGTGCATCGAGGATCGTCGCGAAGTTGTCTCCCGCGCAGCGCACGGCGGGGCTCGTGGCGATCGCGGACGCGATCGGCGCCCACCGTAAGGACATCCTCGCGGCAAACGATCGCGATCTCGTCGCCGGCGAACGCGCAGGCTTGTCGGCCGCGATGCTCGATCGGCTCAAGCTCGACGACGCGCGCGTCGATGGCCTGGTCCGCGCGGTGCGCGAGATCGCCGCAGCTCCCGATCCGCTCGGCAAGGTCGAGCACCAAGAGCACCGCCCGAACGGCCTCGAGGTCAGCCGGGTCCGCATCCCGCTCGGCGTGATCGCGATGATCTACGAGGCGCGGCCGAACGTCACGACCGACGCCGCCGCGCTGTGCCTCAAGGCCGGCAACGCATGCATCCTGCGCGGCGGTCGCGAGGCGCTCGAGAGCAATCGCGCGCTCGCCGCGGCGGTGCAAGCGGGCCTGTTGCGCGCCGGGTTGCCAGCCGACGCGGTCCAGCTCGTGTCGGTAACCGATCGCGACGCGATCAAAGAGCTGGTCGTGCTCGATGATCTGATCGACCTGTGCATCCCGCGCGGCGGCGAGGGGCTGATCCGGTTCGTCGCCGAGCACGCGCGCGTGCCGGTGATCAAGCACTACAAGGGCGTTTGCCACGTCTACGTCCACTCCGCCGCCGATCTGGAGATGGCGCTCGCGATCGTCGAGAACGCGAAGGTGTCGCGTCCCGGCGTGTGCAACGCGTGCGAGACCGTGCTGATCGATCGCGCGATCGCGCCGACGTTCGTGCCCGCGCTGGTCGCCCGGCTCGCACCGAAAGTCGAGCTGCGCGGCGATGACGTGACGCGCGCGCTCGCCGGCCGCGACCTCAAAGTCGCGACCGAAGCGGACTGGTCCGCCGAGTACCTCGACCTCATCCTCGCGGTGCGCGTCGTCGACGACCTCGCCGCTGCGGTCACCCATATCGAGCGCTACGGTTCGAGCCACACCGAGGCGATCGTCACGTCCGATCGCGCGGTCGCGGAGCAGTTCCTGCGCGAGGTCGATTCGTCGACCGTGCTGGTCAATGCCTCGACCCGGTTCGCCGATGGTGGCGAGCTCGGCCTGGGCGCCGAGATCGGGATTTCGACGACCCGGCTTCACGCGTACGGTCCGATGGGTGCAGAAGGCCTCACAACCACGAAGTTTGTCGTCCGCGGCGCTGGACAGGTTCGGACCTAGCCGCGGTAGAAAGGGACGGTCGACGCGACGCATGACGAGCAAGAAGAGCGCAGCCAAGGGCCACGGCAAACACTCCGCGAATCGCGGACGAGTATCGACGACCTCTAACGAAGGCCTCGAAGGCGCGCTCCGCGCACTCGACCTCGCGCTCGACAAGAAGGCGCTCGAGCCGGTGCTGCTCGACGTTCGCGAGTTGTGCTCGTTCTGCAATTACCAGCTCGTGATCTCCGGCAAGTCGGATCGCCAAGTCGATTCGATCGCCGATGCGATCTCGGTCGGGCTCAAGGGCGAAGGCCTGCGCGTGATCGGCTCGGAAGGCGCGCGCACCGGCCAGTGGGCGCTGCTCGACTACGGCGACTTCGTCGTCCACGTGTTCCTACAC
>CAZDGY010001278.1:0-1843 GCA_964504685.1 uncultured Kofleriaceae bacterium
CGCTCGTCGCCGCCGGTGAGCTACTCGCGATCGGCGGCCACTATCTCCACGCCGCGGCGGTCGTCGCGCTCGAAGCCGCGATCGTCGAGAAGGTCGCAGCCGCGGGCGACGATGGCGCTCTGCGCGAGGCGTTGCGCACACAGCTGCCGGCCGCTTTGCCTGCGCGCGCGTTCGATCCGATCGTGCTTGGCCTCGAGCGCAAAGGTGGAGTGGCGCCCGACGGTGATCGCCTGCGCCGCGCCGCGAAGCCGAGCGGGCCGATGCTGTCGCCGCTCGACGCCGAATTGCTCGCACGGTTTACGACCTGGGCGCTGGAACCGCCGCGACCGAAGGAGCTGGCCGGTGCGATCGGCCGCGGCGAGGCCGAGACCAAGACCGCGCTCGACCGCTTGCTCGCCGGCAAGCTCGTCGTGCGGATCAAACCCGATCTGATGATGAGCGCGAAGGTCGTCGCCGACGTGCGCGACCGGTTGCTCGCATTCCTCGCGGCCAACCGCACGATCGACGCTCAGCAGTGGAAGGAGCTGACCGGTGCGAGCCGGAAGTTCACGATCCCGCTCGCCGAGTACTTCGACGCCGAGAAGCTCACGCTCCGCGTTGGCGACGTCCGTCGGAAGCGTTAGTTGACAATAGCGACAGCGTCACCAGCAAAGCCCAGCGATTACAGCGACTACCGCGATGGGTCTCGTACCGAAAGTTGACAAAAGCGACAGCGTCACCAGAGGGCGCCGACCGAGAGGCCGATGAACGGCAGCGTGTGCAGACCGCCTTCGAGGTTGATGACGAGGTGGTCGACGGGGTGGAACTGAAAGCCGACGAGCGCGTTCAGCACCGGGAACACCGGCGGCAGATCCTCCTTGCCGGGCTCTGGATCGCCGGGGTGGTCGGGCGAGACCTTGCCGCTTTGCCCGTATGGCGGAGGAATGCATCCGGTGTTGACGGAACTGTCTGTCGTACCGGTTGCGCACTGGGTGTCGATCCGGTAGACGCCTCCCATCAGCAAGCCGAGGCCGGCGCCGATGCCGTAGCGGAACGAGACGTACTTGTTGAACGGCTTGTGGCCGATGAACGTGAACTCGAACGTGAGCCAGCTGAAGTTGTTGCCGGCATTCTCGGGCGACAGGATGTAGTCGACGGTGTCACCGTCGGCGACGTTGCTGTTGCTCTGAACGTAGACGCCCTGCTTCAGGTTGATCTTTTCGTACTCCATGCCGAACGCGAGCTCGGTGTCGCCGCGACGGCGCACGAAGTCGGCACCGTAACCTGCGCTCTGCGCGCCGCCCGCCGCCGACTTCATGAACAGCCCGAGCAACGCTTGCGGGACCCACTCGCTGCGCAGCCGGACATCGAAGCCGTATGAGACTTTCTCGCCGACCGCGACGGGCGCCTCGGTCGTCGACGCCGCGGTGCCGGCGCCGCCTCCGGCCGCGGTGGAATCGGTGCCTGTGGTCGCAGGCGCAGGCGTGGGCGCCGGTGTGGCGTTTTTGTCATCGTCGAGCGCGGGCCCCGCGACGGCAGTTCCGGCGATGAACAACACGGTCAAGCTCGTGACGAAACGCATGATTCCCCCAGGCGGCGACATTATATACTCGGTGTGCGGCTCCTCGCGCGTCTGTGCCGGGAATCGCATCGCGATGCGATACCGCTCACTCTTCGCCCTGATGCTCGCGGCGCTGGCCGGCTGCCCGGCTGGCTCCGGCGGGCTCGGTGATTCGTGCGGCGGCAACGGGGACTGCGAGAGCTCGCTGCAATGCCAAGGCAACGTGTGCGTCGCCCGCTGCCAGCGCTCGCCGGACTGCGGCGATGGCTATGCCTGCGACGGCGACGGGACGTGCACCCCATC
>CAZDGY010001279.1:0-1837 GCA_964504685.1 uncultured Kofleriaceae bacterium
CGGCATCGAGCTGCCCCAACTGGATCGCGGAGGCGTGCCCCAGCCGACGCCGGCGCCGCTGCTCGTCGGATCGCGGGCAGAGCTCACCCTCGACGGCGTCAAGGTCGTCGCACTGCACGACGGCGAAGTCGCGGCCGAAGACAAACAAGGCGGTGCGTTCGGCATCAGCGTGCGCAGGCTCGGCGCGAAGCTGACGTTGCCGCACGGGCCGACCGACGCGCTCGCGCTCGCGCTCGATCGCTCGCTAACCTACAACCTGTTGCTCGAAGTCCTGTACAGCGCGAAGCAACCGTATCCGCATTGGGATCACTTCGCGTTGCTCGCGCGGTCGGGCGATCATCGCGTCGCGATTCCGCTCGTCCTGCCGACGGTGGCCACGGAGGCGGCCGCGAACCTCACGGCGGGCGGCGGGAACGGCGGGCCGATCGACCATGGCTCGACGCCCGACGCCGGCACCGTGCACTTCACGATGGCGAGCTCGACCGGGGCCGACGTCATCCGCGACAAGACAGCGTCGGTGTACCTGGCCGGCCTCAAGCGCTGCTACAAACAGCTGCTGCGCAGCAAACCGACGGCGCGAGGCACCCTGCGCATCGGCTTCACGGTCGCAAAGGATGGGCGCGTCGCCGATCCTGCCGTGCATGGAATCGACCCCGCGCTCGAGACCTGCGTGCTGGCCGAGCTGAACAGGTATCGCTTCCCGATCCAGCGCGATGCCGCGGGGAGCGCAAGTGAGTCGGCATTCAGTCTCGATCTCGAGATGACCGCCGACGCCGGCGACCGCCCGGACACCGCGACGTTGGCGCCGGTGGCACCTGCGCCGGATCCGCATGCAGATCCGAAGCTGTTCGTCGCGATGACCGCGACCGACATCGTCGTGTGGTCGCGCTCTGGCCTCGAGGGCACGATCGAACAGCCGCTGGTCAAGATCGCGAAGTCCGCGCCCACTGCGATGACGCAACTCGGCCAGGCGCTCGCCGGGGTCGTGCAGCGCCGGTGGGGCAGCGTCGCCCGCCCCGCGGACTCGCGGCAGATCATCTTCATGGCGAATCCGACCGAACCGCTCCAAAGCGTCGCGTCCGCGTTGGCCGCGATCCGCGCCACCGCAGACGGCAAAGAGCTGTTCCCCGACATCCTGTTGTCATCGGGTTTCCGCTGAGCGCCGACGAGCCGCTCAGCTCTTCTTGCGGCCGAACAGCCCGCGCTTCTCTTTGACTTCTTCGCCGAGGTCGGCCGCGAGCTCGCGCATCAGCTCCATTTGCCGCGTGCTGAGCTTCTTCGGAATCTCGACCTTCCACTGCACGACTTGCTCGCCGCGCCCCGACGCGTTGACGTGCGGGATGCCCTGCCCGCGCCGCACGAGCACGTCGCCCGGTTGCGTCCCGGCCTTGAGCTCGACCGTGTCGGTGCCGTTGCAGTTGTCGTCGAGCGTGTGGATCTCGACCTCGCCGCCGAGCGCGGCCTTGACGAAGCTGATCGGAATTTCGGTGAGCACGTCATCGCCCTCGCGGCGGAACCGCTCGTCGCCTTGAACGTGGAGCACGACGTAGAGATGGCCGGCCGCGCCGCCCGGCGCAGTCTCGCCTTTGCCGGCGAGCCGTAGCGTCTGGCCATCGTCGACGCCCGGCGGCACGGTGACCGACAGCGTCGTGGTCTCCGGTTTCGTGCCGCGACCGCGGCAGTCCTCGCACGGATCCTTGATCGTCTTGCCCGCGCCGCGACAGTGCGGACACGTACTTTGCACCATGAAGAAGCCCTGGGCGTGGACGACCTGGCCCTTGCCTTTGCAAGTCGCGCAGTTCTCGGGCTTGCTGCCCGGCTTCGCGCCATTGCCGCC
>CAZDGY010001280.1:0-1833 GCA_964504685.1 uncultured Kofleriaceae bacterium
GCTCGCGTTTGCCCAGGTTCCGGGAATCGCGGTCGGCGTGTGACGGCTGGTGCCGCCATCGCCGAGCTCGCCCAGGCCGTCGCTGCCCATGCACCACAGCGCGTGCTGCGTATCGATCGCGCAGGTGTGCTGGTTGCCGGTCGCCACCGAGATCCACGGGTTGTCGCCGCCGATGACCTGCGTCGGGTCGGTCACCATGGCCTGACCGCTGGTGAGCTCGAAGCCGAGCTGCGCGGTCGAGTCATCGCCGAAGCACCACAGCGAGCCGTCACTGCGGGTCGCGCAGACGTGAGTCCAGGTGCTCGACACCGAGGTCCAGTCGGTCAGATCGGCGCCGTCGATCAGCACCGCCATCGGGCCCGCGCCGTTGAAGGCGTAGCCCCAGCAGCGCAGCTGGCTGGTCGTGGTGATCGCGCACGTGATCTGGAGGCCGGTCGACACCGCCGAAAACGTGTCGTCGGTCGTGACCTGCATCGGCGTCGCCACCGTCGTCAGATCCATCACGCCGAGGTCGCCGGTGCCCCAACACCACAGTGTGTTGTCGGCTTGGGCGATCGCGCAGGTGTGGTACGGCGCAGCGCTTACCGCAGTCCACGTCGCGGTTCCGATCGGCTCGGGCGACGCGACGGTATTCGTGGTGCCGTCGCCGAGCTCGTTGTAGCCGTTGTAGCCCCAGCAATACAGCAAGTGCTCGGAGTTGATCCCGCACGTGTGTTCCGTGCCGGCCGCGACTTGGAGCCAGGAACCGTCGACCTGGGACGGGTGGGTTTCGTTGCTCGTGTTGCCGATGCCGAGGTTCGCGTGCGAGCCGTCGCCCCAGCACCACAACGAGTTGTCGGTTTGGATGCCGCACACGGACTGATAGTCGGCGCTGATCTCGAGCCAGGTCGAGGTCCCGACGCGGGTAGGCTGGTCGACCTCGGTGTCCATCGTGGTCCCGGTCTCGCCTTGGGCGCTATAGCCCCAGCACCACAGGCCCTGATCCATCGCGATCGCGCACGTCATGCCGTTTCCGGCGGTCACTTGCTGCCACTCGCGAGGGAGCGGGCCGGCGTCGCTGCCGGCGTCGACGTCCTTCGGCTGACCGGCGACGTCGAACAGCTGCTCGCACCCGCACAGGGCGCCAAGCGCGACGAGCCATCCCAGGCGCACAGCGCATTATCGCACGGGCGGGTGAGGGTAGTTACCGACGAAGTTCCGTACTTGATGGCCCCCTGGGCCCGTGTTATCCGAACTTCGTTCTGCAACCCCTGTTTTGGAGGGCGACGTGAGCGCCAGCACTGACCTATCGATCACCGTCAACGGCATGAAGTTCGAGAACCCGTTCGTGTTGGGCTCCGGCCCACCGGGCACGAACGGCAAGGTGATCGCACGCAGCTACGACCTGGGTTGGGGCGGCATGGTCTGCAAGACGTTCTCGCTCGACGCCAGCAAGGTGATCAACACCGCCCCGCGCTACGCGAAGCTGCGCGGCCGGACGAGCGAGGAGGTCATCGGGTTCCAGAACATCGAGCTGATCAGCGATCGCCCGTATGCGGACTGGCTCGACGATCTCAAGCAGCTCAAGAAGAACTACCCGAACAAGATCCTGATCGCTTCGATCATGGAAGAGTACAAAAAAGAGGCTTGGCAGCAGATCGTGCGCGAGGTCCAAAAGACCGGCGTCGACGGCTTCGAGCTCAACCTCAGCTGCCCGCACGGCTTGCCGGAGCGCAAGATGGGCATGGCGATGGGCGAGAACCCCGACATCGTCGAAGAGGTCTGCGGCTGGGTGAAGCAGGTCGCGAAGCTGCCGGTGTGGGCGAAGATGACGCCGAACGTCGGCAACCCGAC
>CAZDGY010001281.1:0-1829 GCA_964504685.1 uncultured Kofleriaceae bacterium
GCGCTCGCCGGTCCGTACGTCTCGAGCAACGCCTTGATCTCCTCTTGCGCGTGGTCCGGATCGCCGGCGCTGTTCCAGTTCGTGACGATCGAGCGCTGGTACTCCGCGGCTTTGATCGAGTCCGGATCCATGTTGATCAGGAACTTGAACGCATCGTTCGACCGGTCGTACTCGGTCTGCGACGCGTAGCTCTCGGCGACCTTGATCATGACGTCGTGCGAGTACTCCTCGCCGTTGATCGACTGCAGGAACGAGAACACTTCCTTGGCCGACAGCGACCGATCCTCGGTGAACACGACGACGAGGTAGTCGAGCGCTTCTTCCGCGAGCGACTGGCTGCGCCGCTTCTGCTCGGCGGTGCCGGTCAGCTCTTGCTGCTTGCGCTTGTCGAGCACTGCCTTGAACAGCTCGGCCGCCTTCATCGAGTTGCCGAGCTTCCAGTAGCACCACGCGCTCTTGAACGTCGCGAGGTCGCTCGTCGCCGCGCTATCGGGCACGTGCTCGTAGGCGTCCTTCGCCTCTTCCCAGTTCTTGCCCGTGCCGAACCAATGCTCGCCGACCATCATCCACGCATCGCCATACAGCGGCGAGGTCGGATACTTCGCGATCACTTCCTGGAAATTGCCCATCGCCTCGTCTTCGCGCTGATCTTCTTTCGCCGCGAAGCCGATCAGATACGTGACGAGATCCATCCGCTTGTAGCCGGGGAACTCGACCTTGAGCTCCTTGTAGAGCGTCTCGGATTCCTTGAGATCGATCTTCGGCTCCTTCGGCGGATCGCACGCAGCCTTCTTTTGCGTGCACTTCTCGACCTCGTGGCCGTACTCGTCCATCCGGATCAGGAACAGCCGACGCGCTTCTTCCCACAGCAGCTCGGCGAGCTTGAACATGCCCTCGGCTTTGACGTCCCCGATCGGCTTGCTCGTAAGGAACGAGCGCAGCTCGCCGATCGCCTCGATGCGTTTGTCGTCGCGGCGCTTCTCGGTCTTGTTGAGCAGCTCTTGCAGCTCCTTCGACAGCACCGGCGCTTCCGGAGTCGGCGGCCGCTTGCGAATGTAGAGCTCGCTCGTCGGCCCGCGCTGAACGTCGAGCTCTTTCGAATGGTCGGCGAGCGCCGGCGTGGTGAATGTCGCGACGATCGCGACCAGCGCGAGGGACGTGGTCTTCATCTGAACCCCTCATATTCATCGGCCCAGAACTCACCCTGGAACGGCCAGTACTCCTCGTCGTCGCCGATCATGCTGGCGTTCCACATCCGGCCGATCAGCTCCTCGGGGAACCGACCGGCGGCGAGGTCTTGGACTTCGATGTCGAGCTTGCGCTTCTGGCCGATCACCGCGTCGATCCGGCCGAGCTTCGCTTTGTCGAGCACGCGCTTGGTTTCGTCGTAGAGCTCGTCGACCGCGTGTTGCGCCAGCTGCTCGCCGGCTTGATCGAGGTGCTCGGACATGTCGTGCGCGGCGCGATCGAGCCGGCGTGCGTCGGCGGTGTCCGCCTGGATCAACGGCCGCAATCCCGGCGTCGCTTTCTCGGCGACCGCCGCCGCGGCCTTGTCGGTCGCTGCGAGCGCGGCCTTCTCCGAGCTCGCGACCTTCGCGGCTAGCTCGTCTAGGCGCTTCGTCTCGTCCGCAGCGACGTCTTCGGGCACGAGGTTTTCGCGCTTGCCGCGCGCGAGCTCGTCTTTGCTAGAGGCGATCTGAGCGGCGAGCCGGCGATAGTCTTCGAGCACCGAGCTCGCGTCGGCGAGTTGCTCTTGCTCGAGCGTCTTGTCGGTCGCGACCTTCGAGATGTGCTGCTCGGCGATCTGTGCGCCGAGGTTTTGCCACGCG
>CAZDGY010001282.1:0-1829 GCA_964504685.1 uncultured Kofleriaceae bacterium
CGGAAAGAACCCGGCGGCGATCAGCGCCTGCTGCTCGAGCTCGGTGCAGAACAGCCAGTGGATCGACGAGCACTCCGCTTGCTCGGCAAGCGCTCGCACCGCACCGATCAACGCGCGGCGAACCTCGTCGCCTTCGCCGGCGGCGAGCAAGATCCGCGTCCCGGTCGCGGGTGTCGCGGGCGCGGCGATCACCAGCTTCGGGTAGTAGTCGATGCCGGCGCGCATCGCCGCGTTGGCCCAGCCCCAGTCGAAGATGTACTCGCCGTAGCTGTGGTCCTTGACGAACGCCGCGACCGCACCGACCAGCACGCCGGCGCGCTCGGCGAGCAAGTACACCGGGGTCCAGCCGGAGCGCTGCCGCCCACGCCCGCCGATCGATCCCGAATCCTCGAGCGCGTGGAGAAACCCGTGGCGCAGGAACGGCGATGGCCCGTGGTCGAGCGAATCCCAAGCGGTTTTGTCGACCTCGGTGATCGCCCCGAGCGCTCTTACGACGAGTCCCGCCGACCCGGAGATCGTGCTAGAAGCCACGTAGCACCATGACGCTCGATCCCCAAGTTCGCCAGAAGATCGACCAACTCGTCTCGTCCGACTCCGTCGTTTTGTTCATGAAAGGCACGCGCAGCTTCCCGCAGTGCGGGTTCTCCGCGGCGGTCGTGAACATCCTCAACACCTTGATCCCGAAGTACAGCACGGTCAACGTGCTCGCCGACGTCGAGATCCGCGGTGGCATGAAGGACTATTCGGACTGGCCGACGTTCCCGCAGCTGTTCGTGCGCGGGGAGTTCGTCGGTGGCTCCGACATCGTCCGGCAGATGCACGAGTCGGGTGAGCTCGAGAAGAAGCTCGGCGATCTGGTCGTGGCGCCGTCCGCTCCGACCTTGACGGTCTCGGCGCGTGCCGCGACCGAGCTCAAAGGCGCGCTCAAAGACGGCGGCCCGGGCGACGTCATTCACCTGACCATCACGCCCGCATGGGAGCACCAGCTCGACATCGGGCCCAAGGAAGCCAAGCACGTCACGGTCGAGACCGGCGGCATCACGCTGCAGCTCGATCGCGCCAGCGTCGCGCGCGCGGCGGGCGTGTCGATCGACTTCATCGAAGACGCGACCGGCGCGGGCTTCAAGATCGAAAACCCGAATCGCCCGGTCGTCGTGCGCGACATCGCACCGCGCGAGATCAAGTCGATGATGTCTCACGGCAAGATTCCGAAGATGTGGGACGTCCGCACGCCGAAAGAGCGCGCGCTCGCCGCGATCGAGGGCACGGTGCTGCTCGACGACGCCGAGATGGTCGCGATCGAAGCGCTGCCGCGCGACACCCCGCTCGCGTTTCACTGCCATCACGGCGGTCGCAGCCGGGCCGCGGCCGAGCACTTCTTGAAGCTCGGGTTCAAGCAGATCTACAACATGGCCGGCGGCATCGACGCCTGGTCGCGCGACGTCGACGACAAGATCCCGCGCTACTAAGTCAACGCGCGCACAAGCGCTGACAAACTCGTCCCGCATTCATCGGGGACGATGAGCGTCGCGTGCGGATCGCCGCGCGTCTCGCCGCGATTGATGATCGCCACTGGCACGCCGCGCTCAGCGGCGCGTCGAACGAAGCGATAGCCGGAGAACACCGCGAGCGAGCTGCCCGCCACGATCAGCAGCTCCGCCTGGTCGAACAACGCCCACGCCGCGTCGAGCGTTTCGCGCGGGACGCTGCCGCCGAAGAACACGACATCGGGCATCAAGACGCCGCCGCAGTGACACGCGACGACCGCGAAGCCTTCGACCCGATCCGCGTCGAGCTCGATGTCGCCGTCGGGTGCGACCGCTCCGCCG
>CAZDGY010001283.1:0-1829 GCA_964504685.1 uncultured Kofleriaceae bacterium
GATGACACGCGAGCTGCGGCGCTACCTCGCGGTGTCGCGCGGCGAGCAAGCGGGTCGGCGCGATGCCTTGCCCGCGGCCGTGATCTACAAGCGCGCGCAGGCGCTGCCGTACCGGCTCGCGATGCTGACGATCGGTGTGTGGGTCGTGATCGCGGTCGTCGGCGCGCTGCTCGCGCGGCTGCGGCTCGGGTTCGACCTCGACGACGCGCTGATCCTGTCGATCGCGATGCTGGTGCTCGCGATCGCCGGTGCGATCTACGAACAGCTGTGGCATCGCGAGGTGCTGCGACCGCTGCTCGCGCATTTGACGACGCGCTATCGCGTGCCGGTGCGCAGCCTCGCGCCGGCGCTGTCGCTGCGCAGCAAGCTGTTGCTGTCTTTCGGCGGCGTCGTGTTGCTCGCGTGCGGCATGGCGATGCTGTGGGGGTTCTTGCAGTACAAGAAGCTCGCGACCGAGTCCGCCGATCGCCAGTCGCAGCTCGGCCTGACGTGGTTGCGGTCCGAGGTCCAGACCGAGATCGGCGCGGCGCCGACTCCGCCGACGCCGGATGCGGTACGCGCCTCGATCCGGCGAATCGGTGCGTCTGCACCGGAGGCGAGCGCGGTCGAGTATTACGTCGACGACAGCGGCGAGGTGTTCGCGGTCGGCGGCGGCCCGATGGGCGCGCCGAAACTGCCGTGGTACGTGCGCGCGCGCATCCATCGCCCGAGCGACAACATCATCTCGATCCACGCGGCCGAGCTGACCGGACGCGCGGCGCGGCTCGATCTCGCGTGGCGAGGACAGCGCTACGACATCGGCGCGGTCGCGGTGTTCTATCCGAGCTATCGCGGCCGCGGTCAGTCGATGGTGCGACCGCTCAAAGAGCTCGTCGTGTTCTTCCTCGTGCTGTTCGGCGCGTGCGGCGGTATCGTCGCGTTCACCGTCGCGCAGTTCATGGCGCCGATCCGTCGGCTCGAGCAACGCGCCGATGCGATGGCGCGCGGCGAGCTTGCCGATCCGGTCGCGGCGGCGGGCGAGGGCGACGAGATCGGCCGGCTCACGCTCGCGCTCGAGGAGATGCGGCGCGCGTTGCGCGACAAATTGCGATCGACCGAGGAAGTCAACCTCGACCTCGAACGCGCGGTCCAGATGCGCACCGCCGACCTCGCGCGCAAGAACCGCGAGCTCGCCGAGACGCTCGACAAGTTGACGCGAGCACAGGAACAGTTGGTGCGATCTGAAAAGCTCGCGTCGATCGGTCAGCTCGTCGCCGGGATCGCGCACGAGATCAACAACCCGGTCAACGCGATCGTCAATACGGTCGGTCCGCTCGAAGAGGCGGTCGGCAACATCGGCAAGGATCCCGACGCAGCGCGCGAGGTCGTCGAGATGGTCCGCGTCGTCCAACGCGGCGCGCAGCGAACGAAAGCGATCGTGTCGGCGTTGCACAACTACTCGCGCACCGACGACGAGAGCGTTGTCGACTTCGACGTCAATCGCTCGCTCGACGATTCGCTCGAGCTGCTCCGCCACCTGCTCAAGCCGCACGTCACCGTGGTCAAACACTTCGGCGATGTCGGGCGCGTGCGCGGTCACGCGGGTCAGGTCAATCAGGTGTTCATGAACTTGATGACGAACGCCGCGCAGGCGCTCGCCGGCCGCGAGCAAGCGACGATCACGATCACGACGTCGAGCACGCCCGAGCGCGTCGAGGTCAAGATCGCCGACAACGGACCGGGCATCCCGGCCGAGGTCTTGCCGCGGATCTGGGATCCGTTCTTCACCACGAAGGACGTCGGCGAAGGCACCGGCCTGGGACTATCGATCGTGCACGAGCTGGTCGAGC
>CAZDGY010001284.1:0-1826 GCA_964504685.1 uncultured Kofleriaceae bacterium
TCAGGCCAAGCTCTATTCGAAGAAGCTCGCGACGACGCACTTCTGGCTCGCGACGATCGGCATCGTGCTCTACGTCGTCGCGATGTGGGCGTCTGGCATCACGCAAGGCTTGATGTGGCGCGCGTTCGATTCGACCGGTCGCCTGCAGTATCCCGACTTCCTCGAGACCGTCACGCGGCTGGTGCCGATGTACTGGATGCGCGCATTCGGCGGCGCGATGTACATCAGCGGACTCGTGGTCGGTATCTACAACATCTACAAGACGTGGCAGACGCGCCCCGCGACCTACGAAGAGCCGGAGATCACGGTTCCGCCGATGATTCGCGCCGCGAAACAGGTCGCGAAGGAGCAACGGATCCTCGAGCGTGCGACGACGAAGCGCGTCCACTGGCATCGCCGGTGGGAAGGCTTACCAGCGCTGTTCACGGTGTTGGTCGCGCTCGCCGTGATCGTCGCCTCGCTGTTCGAGATCCTTCCGACGTTCCTCATCGGTGGCAACGTTCCGACGATCAAGACGGTGCAGCCGTACACCCCGCTCGAGCTCTACGGCCGCGACATCTACATCCGCGAGGGTTGTTACAACTGCCACTCGCAGATGATCCGTCCGTTCATCGACGAGACGGTGCGCTACGGCTCGAACGGCAAACCGGCCGAGTACTCGAAGCCCGGCGAGTTCATCTACGACCACCCGTTCCAGTGGGGCAGCAAGCGCACCGGCCCCGATCTCGCGCGGGAAGGCGGCAAGCGCGACGAGCTGTGGTTGCTGCGCCACTTCGACGACCCGCGATCGACGTCGCCAGGCTCGGTGATGCCGAATTATCCCGACCTGCTGACCGACACGATCCCGTGGGACACGATCCAGAGCCACGTCGCGGGCATGGCGACGCTCGGCGTGCCGTACGGCCCGCAGGCGCTCGCGCACGCGGACCTACTCGCCCAGGCCCAAGCGGACAAGCTCGCCGCGATGCTCGAGGCCGAAGGCGGCCCGTCGCACATGGCCGACAAGGAAGTCATCGCGCTGATCGCGTACATCCAACGCCTCGGTCAGGACATTCGGCTCGACGTCGAAGGAGGTTCCAAGTGATCCGGTTATCCGAGCTCGTCTCTGCCCTGACTCCCGCCGAATACGCGGAGCTCGCGTTGGTCTTGTTCCTCGCGGTGTTCGCTGCGGTCGCTATTCGACACGGCGGCAAGCGTCGCCGAGCCGAGCACGACGAGTGCGCAAACCTGCCGTTGGTCGACGACGCGGGAGGACCGCGATGATGCCCGCGACCGCTCAGTCGACGATCGCGGAGGAGGCCGTTCCGACCGTCGAAGCGGACGACGAGCCGGTACTGATGGACCACGAGTACGACGGGATCCAGGAGTACGACAATCCGCTGCCCGGTTGGTGGCGCGCGATCTTCTACGGCACGATCGTGTTCGCGTTCGGCTACTTCACGTACTACGAGGTCGCGGGTTTGGGCCGCAACGCGGACCAAGCTTATCGCGCCGCGCTTGCCGACTACGATAGCAAGCGCGAGCTTCGCGACGCCGCCGAGGCCGCGAACATCAACGAGGCGATGCTCGCGACCGACGCCTTCGATCTGAAGATGACCGACCACGGCAAGACGATCTTCACGACGCGTTGCGCCCCGTGCCACACCGCCGATGGTCATGGACTGATCGGGCCGAACCTGACCGACGAGTTCCAGATCCACGGCACGACGCGGATGGACATCTTCAAGACGATCCGCGGCGGCGTCCCGGGAACCGCGATGCCGGCGTGGGGCGAACAGATGACTCCCGCCGATGTCATCGCGGTTGCTGCGTTCGCGATCTCGCTG
>CAZDGY010001285.1:0-1826 GCA_964504685.1 uncultured Kofleriaceae bacterium
CTTGGTAGTCGGAGCCGTCGAAGAACCCGCCCTGTTGCGCGGTGATATCGACGAACGCGAGCTTGACCGACGGTGTCTCGTGGCCGAGCGAGACGTTGTCCGTGTAGATCTCGCCCGACCACCCGGTGCCATCTGCGTACTGCGTCATCGCCGTCAGGTGCGTGTCGGTGCCGGTCGACGCGTTGTAGAGCGGCGTGACGCCGCAGCCGGTGCACGTCGAGCCGGCGACACCGACCGAGGTCGAACCGGTATCGAGATCGAGCGCGAACGTGCCGGCGCCCATCGCGAGCGCGACGTTGTAATAGGTGCCGTCGGGCGTGGTCAGCGGAATCGCCTGAACGCCGACCTTGAACGCATCGGGCGCCGCATCGACCGCCGGGCCGTCCGGCGAGTTGTGCGAGCTATTGCCGCATGCCGCGGCGGCGGACAACAGGATCCCGGCGATGACGTGACGCGCGCGAGTCATGGTTCTTGCGTAACACGCACGGGGGGAAGCCGAGCGTGACGCCGCTGACAGTCAATCGCGCAAAAGCCGTCCGCACACCTCACGGCGAGGCCTCAGACGCCCGCCAAGTTAAGTGCGAGCACGATGACGCCGGTAACACCGACGAGACTTGCGCACAGTCGTGCACGACGCGCGAGCGAGGGATCGGGTCCGGCAACTTCGCGCGCTGCAACCGCGTACATCCACGTCCCGACTGCGACGAGCGCGAGCTCGACCGCAGCCGATGCGACCGGCGATTGCCACAAGCCGAGGCCGAGCCGCGGCAAATCGCCCCGATTGCCGGGCAGGATCGGCAGATCGCTGCGGTGTACGAGCAAGTCGAGTAGCCAGTGCGACATCACGACGAGCCCGAGCACCACACCGTTGCGCCGGCCATAGCGGAGCGCGAGCGCGCCACCGAATGCGATCGCGAGCACGGCGGCACCGACGAGCGAGTGCGTGTAGTCCGCGTAGATGATCGATTCGCCGTATGCGCCATCGGCCGTGCCGGCGACCGGTTGGATCTTCTCGATCCCCGCGGCGAACAGCGGCACGAACACGACGTCGAGCCATTGCGTCGCGAGCATCAACGCCCACAGCGGCGCCGAACGCTCCTTCGCTTTGACCCCGGCGGCAAAGCCGAAGTGGCCGGCGATCATGACGCCCTCCGCGGCCAAGGCAACTTCGCGTCGAGGATGCCGATGACGATGACGAACAACACGACTCCGACAATGAATGACATCGCTTACTCCTTGCTGTGCGCACGCGATTTGCGCGAGCGAGCCTGTGCACGTAATCCGCTGAGGACGGTCGCGACGCCGTAGGAGAACGCTGCATCGAGACCGGAGCCGAGCCGAAACGCGCCAGCGAGCTCCATCGCGACAAAGCCGTGGATGTACGGCGTGAGCACGCGAGCGGCGACGAGCGCGTCGCGTTCGCCGACGAGCGCGACGAACGCCGGCAGCGATGCCGCGACCGCTTCGGCACGTGCGCGTTGGCCGGCCTCGGTGTGCTCCGCGCTCGCGTCGTAGATCAGTGCGTAGAGTCGCGGGTGAGCCTTCGCGAACGCGCGATACGCATGCGCCTGAGCGGTGAGCCGTTGCACTGGATCCGCCGAGGTCGACGCCCCAGCGAGGGCGGCGGACAGCTCCCGCCACAGCTCGAGCTCGACCGCGCTCACAAGCGCGGCGCGATCGGCGAACCGCTTGTACAGTGAAGGTGCGCGGATGCCGACCGCCTCGGCGATGTCGGCGAGCGAGAAGCCGTCGCGACCGTGGCGTTCGAGCAGCCTCGCGTCGCGGTCACGATCTCGGCATCGGAGGTCTTCGGCGGCGACGGCATA
>CAZDGY010001286.1:0-1822 GCA_964504685.1 uncultured Kofleriaceae bacterium
ATGAATCGCTACGACGTGGCGGTCACCGCTGCGCTGCGCCTGGGCCACGCGGTGTTTGTCACCCAGCCCGAGCGCGACGCCGACGTTGTCGTGACCGGTCAGGCGAACCTACTCGACGACAAAGAGCTCGCCCAGGATCGCGCGAAGGAGCTGCTGCGGACGCTCGAAGACAAAGAATCGCTGATCCGGCTGCTCGATCGCACGCGGCTCGCCGACGGGCTACAAGTGTTCCTCGGCGCTGAAACCGAAGCCGCGGCATTCTCGGGTAGCTCGGTCGTCGCGATGTCGTACGGGCCCGAAGATCAGCCGATCGGCGCGCTCGCGGTAATCGGCCCCATGCGGATGAACTACGGCAAGGTGATGTCGGTCGTGGATGTCACGGCTGACACGGTCTCCCAGCTGCTCGCGGAGCTTGGCAGCACGTAGTATCTTTGGCGACCGATGAGCGCAGATCCGACCCGAGAAGAAGAGTCAGCCGGCGAGCCGAGCGCGGACGCTAGCGGCGTGATTCCGGTCGAAGTCGAGCCGCCTGATGCGAATGGCTCGGCTCCAGAGTCGACCGCGCCCGATCCGATCGCACTGCTCGAAACGAAGATCGCGCAGCTCGAGAAGGAAAAGAAGGACAACTACGACCGCTACCTGCGCGCGGCCGCCGACCTCGAGAACACGCGCAAACGGACCAAGCGCGAGATCGAGGACGCGAAGAGCGACGCGAAGAATCGCGTGCTCAAGGAGATGTTGCCGGTCGTCGACAACCTCGAGCGCGCGATCGAGCACGCGGGGGGCGGCGGCGAGCTCGATCCGGTGTTGAAGCCGATCGTCGAGGGTGTCCAGCTCGTGCTCCGCCAATTCGTGACCGCGTTCGAGCGGCTCGACATCACCCCGGTGGACGCGGCGAATCAACCGTTCGATCCGAACCTGCACGAGGCGATCTCGCAGGTCGAGAGCGACGTGGCGCCGGGGACGGTGATTCAGGTGCTGCAACGCGGCTACAAGATCGGGGATCGACTACTGCGTCCGGCGCTCGTCGTCGTCGCGAAGGCGAAGGCCGCCGCGGAATGAGCCGGGTCCTCGGGATCGACCTCGGCACGACCAACTCGTGCGTCGCCGTGATCGACGGAGACTCGCCAGCGGTGATCGCGAACGCCGAGGGTGCCCGCACGACGCCGTCGGTAGTCGGGTTCGCGCAGACCGGCGAGCGGCTCGTCGGCCAAGCGGCGCGGCGTCAGGCGATGACGAACGCGGACAACACGATCTACGCGGTCAAGCGGCTGATGGGCCGCAAGTTCGACGACGCCGAAGTCCAGCGGCATCTAATGACGTGCCCGTACGAAGTGATCGCCGCGCCGAACGGCGATGCGCACGTGCGGGTTCGCGGCCGTGACTACTCGCCGCCGGAGATCTCCGCGATCGTGCTGCAGAAGATGCGACAGACCGCCGAGGATTGGCTCGGCGAAGAGGCGACCGAGGCGGTGGTCACCGTGCCGGCGTACTTCGACGACGCGCAACGCCAGGCGACAAAAGACGCGGGGCGGATCGCCGGCCTCAACGTGCTGCGCATCGTCAACGAACCGACCGCGGCCGCGCTCGCGTATGGCGTCGAGGCGCGCGGCGCGGCCCGAGTTGCGGTCTACGACTTGGGCGGTGGCACGTTCGATATCTCGATCCTCGAGCTCAACGATGGCGTGTTTCGCGTGCGGTCGACCGCGGGCGACACGTTCCTCGGCGGCGAGGACTTCGACAATGCGCTGGTCGAGCACATGCTCGCCGAGTTCGCAGCGCGCAACGACGGCACCGACCTGCGCGGCGATCGGATGGCGCT
>CAZDGY010001287.1:0-1820 GCA_964504685.1 uncultured Kofleriaceae bacterium
CGATCAGTACTACCTGCCGACCTTCGAGGATCACCTCGGTTATATCACCGAGGTGATCCTCGCCGGTCGGCGGATCAACAACTCGATCGGCCCGTTCATCGCTCAGAAGTGCGTCAAGATGCTGACCGCGATCGACGTGCCGTTGCGCAAGGCGAAGGTCGGCATCCTCGGGCTGACGTTCAAAGAGAACGTGCCCGACCTGCGCAACTCGAAGATTCCGGACATCGTCGCGGAGCTCAAGCAATACGGCATCGACGCGATGGTTCACGATCCGCTCGGCGATCCGCACGAAGCGCAAGACGAGTACAAGATCGTGCTCGCGCCGATCGACACGTTCACCCATCTCGATGCGGTGATCGTCGCGGTCGCGCACGCCGAATACATCAGCGACATCGCGGCGATCTATGCGCGGGTCAAAGATGGAGGCGTCGTGATCGACGTCAAGGGCGTGCTCAAGTTGCAACCGCCGCGCGGCATTCGGCTCTGGAGCCTATGAGTCGTTACGACGAGGTTTGCGCCGAGCTCGTCAACTCACCGCGTCGCTGGCTCGTCACCGGCGTCGCAGGGTTCATTGGCTCGGCATTGCTCGAGCGCTTGCTCGATCTCGGGCAGACCGTCGTCGGCGTCGACAACTTTCTCACCGGTCACAAGAAGAACCTCGACGACGTCCTCGCGATCAACCCGGACGAGCGACTGCAGTTCACGTTCATCGAAGGCGACTTGCGCGAGCCTGCGGTCGCGAAGAAGGCCTGCAAAGACGTCGACATCATCCTGCATCAGGCGGCGCTCGGCTCGGTCCCGCGCTCGATCAAAGATCCGGTCACGACCCATCAGCACAACGTCGACGCATTCCTCAACGTGTTGGTCGCAGCCCGCGATGCCGGCGTCGGCCGCGTGGTCTACGCGTCGAGCTCGTCGGTGTACGGCGATCATCCCGGGCTGCCGAAGCACGAGGATCGGATCGGCAAACCGTTGTCGCCCTACGCCGCGACGAAGCGAACCGACGAGATCTACGCGCAGGTGTTCGCCGATTGCTACACGATGCAGCTGATCGGGTTGCGCTACTTCAACGTGTTCGGTCGTCGCCAAGATCCCGATGGACCATACGCAGCAGTGATCCCGCGCTGGATCTCGGCGCTGCTCGACGGTAAGCCGTGCGTGATTTTCGGCGACGGTTCGAGCAGCCGCGATTTCTGCTACGTCGACAACGTCGTCCAGGCCAATCTGCTCGCCGGCACTGCGGCGGACGCGGCGGTGACCGGCACCGTCTACAACTGCGGCTGCAACGGGCGCACCGACCTCAAGCAGCTGTTCGCGATGATCCGCGATGGCCTCGCGAAGGATCATCCCGAGCTCGCGAGCGCCGAGCCGGTATTCGAGCCGCCGCGCGCCGGCGACGTTGCGCACTCGCAGGCCGCGATCGACAAGATCGCTGCGGCGCTCGGCTACAAACCGACCCACGACGTCAACGACGGCATGGCCGAGACCGTGAGCTGGTTCGCACAGCGCCTGCGGAAGAGATAGACTTCTCGGCGATGGCCGACGACGAGCTCCCGAAGCCGGAACCGAAACCGATCGACGAAAAGCTCGCGCTCGAGCTCAAGCACCTGTCGGAAGACGCGGTGCTCAAAGGTCAGCCGTACGGCGACGAGAAGTGCGGCAACTGCCTCTACTACCTGAACCAAGACGACAAGATCGCGTACTGCTGGCATCCGAAGCTGCGCATCCTCGTCGGCGCCGAGTGGTGGTGTCAGTGGTGGGAAAAGGTCGACGAGTAAGTCGCTGCGATGCGGATCGAAGACCGAGAGATCGACGGTCCC
>CAZDGY010001288.1:0-1104 GCA_964504685.1 uncultured Kofleriaceae bacterium
TTCCGATCTCGGCATACGTCGACCGCGTAGGCAGGATCTACGCCGATCTCCTTCAGCTCGAGCTGCCCGCGACCTATCGCTTCGAGCCGGGCATGACGACGCTATACACGGCGGAGCTCGCGAGCGTCGGCGGACCGGTTCAGGTCTACTACCGCAGCGGGCAACGTCGCGTCGACGCGAATACCGACGGCGGTTTGTGTTTCACGACGGACGAGACTGGGCTCACGATCCCCGAGCCCGGCCGCAGAGGCGTCGGGACACCGAAGCCGATCGACAACCAGCTGCTTGCCGAACGCACTGTCGAAATAAAGCCGTGGTGGCTGTACGCGGACTATCGCGCCCCTTATCCGAAGCAGCGCCTCGGGCCGGGGCAGGTCGCTGGCTTCGAACCGATGTGGCAGATGTTCGTCGAGCACGACGGAACGCCGACGAAGTCGATACGGATCTGCAAAGAGGAAGCGCAGTTAGGAGACAAGGGCCGCGTGTTCGCGACCGGTCGCAAGACGCGAGCAGATGTGCCCGCGGTCGGGCACCGTGGCCCACTGGATAGTGCATTCGCGACGAGCCATGTCGGTCAGCCGGTCTCGTGTTTGACCACGCTCGGGTTCAAGAGCTCGAACGAGTGCGGCTGTGGCGTCGGGCTCGAGCGGTGCTTACCTGCGAACCCGATGGCCTTTCCCACGCCGACGCAAGCGCCGCTCGGCGCCGCGGATCCGTTCGTAGCGAACGCGCGGCCGACGTGGATGTGGCTGGTCCATTGGTGGAGTGAAGAGGCCAATCACTTCGTCGATCGGATCTTCAGCGAGGACCGCGATGTCCGCGAGCTGCTCACGAGCCGCGCGACGACGATCAACGGCCCACTAGGTCAGTTCTATCGGTTCTTCGCCGGCGCGACGTGCTGTGGAAACTTCGGTCCAGATCTCGGATTGACGGATCCCGAGCCGCTATTCGACCCGCGCGCTGTGCCCCCAACGCTCGAGCCGCAGCAAATCGATACCTGGATCACCGTGCCGGATCGTGGCGCGCACTCGGCCGGATTGATGACGATGCCGGTGTTCCTAATCAAGTACGGCACCCGACGGGCGCGTGCGCACGTCGTGTACA
>CAZDGY010001288.1:1114-1815 GCA_964504685.1 uncultured Kofleriaceae bacterium
GCTCGCCTCGTACTTCACGCGGATTCAGGAGTCGGACTGGACGTATCTGCCGGAGAAGCAGTTTCCGCTGTCGCTCGCGCGCTGCGCCACGCCCGACGCCAAGCGTATTCGACCCGAGTGCAAAGCGTATTACGATCCGGCGTTTACCGACGCGAAGGGGACGATCCTCCGCGGCGGCATCGGCGACCGCGATAACGTCGATAAAGGCCCCAACGGCTTCGCGCTAGAAATCACGGGCTCGCCGGCATTCGCACCGTGTGTCGTGAAAAACGTGGCGCAATCGTTCCTCGGCCGGCAGCTCACGAGCACCGACGAGAAGTGGCAAGCCGAGCTGAGCGCGCAGTTCGTCGCCGGCGGCTACCGGATGCGATCACTCGTTGGAGCGATCGTTCGTTCCGCTCAGTATCACGAGGCGACTAGCCCGTGATGCGGGCGCGGTGGCTCGTGTTTGTCGCGCTTTCCGCGTGCGGTCACCCTGGCACGCCCGAGCCGAGTCAGACCGTGCCCACCGCGAGTCGTACTGCTGACACGACGGCGACCGCAACGGCACCTCGAGCGCGCCGCCGCGGAATTCCTCCCGAGGCATTCCTCGCGTCCTATCTCGGATGGTTTGGCAACGTTCACGCCGTCGACGTTCCGACGCTCGCCGGCCGCGGGTTGTTCGATCAAGGTGACGGGACGCTCGGGATTACAACGCAAGT
>CAZDGY010001289.1:0-1814 GCA_964504685.1 uncultured Kofleriaceae bacterium
AGATCCTCGTCGGTCTGGCCCGGCAGGGTGCGGCCGTCGATCTCGAACTCGGCGACGCCGGGGATGACGTTCGTCTTCGCACCGGCGCGCACGACGGTCGCCGCCGCGGTGTTCGCGAGCAATGCGGAAAAGCTGCGCGCAAGGCCGGCACCGGGCACGAGCCGGGCGATCCGCGCGAGCAGGTGAGGGCGCGCGACGAGCTTGACCAGCGGCTGGATCAACGCGGGCTGACGCGCGCGCAACGCATCGAGGAATTCGGCGACGTAGCGCGTCGGGTGCACGGGTAATTGCGCTGTGCCGATCCGCGTGAGCGCGTCGCCGAGCTTCGTGACCACGCTGTCGTGGCGTGGCATCGAGCCGTGACCGGGCTCGCCCGCGAGGCGCGCGCGGATCCAGCAGAAGCCTTTCTCGGCGACTTGGATCGGATAGAACGTCGTGTCGCCGATGTGGAGCGAGAATCCTCCGGACTCGCCGATCGCGAACTCCGACTCGACTAGCGAGCGATGCTGCTCGACGAGAAACCGCGAGCCGAGATCGCAGCCGGCCTCTTCATCCGCGACCGCGGCGAAGATCACGTCGCGTTCGAGCTTGGTCCCGGTCGCCGCGAGCCGCCGCATGATCGCGGTACACATCGCCGCCATGTTCTTCATGTCGATCGCGCCGCGGCCCCACAAGCAGCCTTCGAATTCTTCGCCGGAGAACGGCGGGCGCCGCCACTTGGTCGCATCGGCCTCTACGACATCGAGGTGCGCGGTGAGCAGCAACGGCGGCTGCACCCCAGTACCGCGATGGCGGACGATGACGTTCGTGCGATCGCGCTGCGCCTCGAGTAGCTGCGGCTGATAGCCGACGTCTGCGAGCGCGCGGGCGACGAGCTCGGCCGCCGGCCGTTCGTTGCCGGGCGGGTTCGTGGTGTCGATCCGCAGCAGCGAGCGACAGAGCGAGACGGCATCATCGCCGAGGCTGGGAATCGACATCGCGCCGAGACTATCAAACGGCCCCTCGGCCGAGGGCTTCAGCCGTCCTTGCTTCGCCGGACCGCCGATCGATCGTTTCGGCTTCGGGCGGACGCTCAGCCGAGCAAGCCGCGCAGCGTCTCGGCGAGCTCGGTCGTGCCGCGAACGTGGCGCACCGATCCGGTGGCCGGCGCCTGCGCGACCCGGCCCGACGCGACCCCCGCGTACATCTCGCGGAACAGCTCGGCGACCGGCGCCGAGACGCCGAACGAGGTGATCGTAGGCACCACGGCGTCGAGTGGCGCGTCCTGCGTCTTCACCGGCTTGCCGGTGATCGTCGACAGCGCCGCGGCCGCGTCGTTCGCGCTGTAGTCGCGCGGGCCCGACAGCTCGATGATCTGCGGTGCGCCGCGCGTCGGGCCTTCCACGAGCGCAGCGGCAACGACCTTGGCGATGTCCTTGCTCGCGACCTGCGGATAGGCGAGGCCGGCCGGGATGAACGTGGGCAGCATTCCCTGGCCGAGCGCGCCGAGCGCCATGCCCCAGTTCTCGTGGAACGATGCGGCACGGACAAACGTGAGCGCCGCCCCCGAGCCCGTGAGCTCGGCCTCGGCGCGGTGCAGCGCGCGGATCGGCCCGGTGCCGTCGGGTTGGTGGGCACCGATCGACGACAGCAGCACGAGGTGCGATAGCTTCGCGGCTTTCGCGGCGCGGGTGAGCACGCCGGTGCGCCGCGCGTTGTCCTCGAGTGGCGTCTTCGTCGCGACGTCCGGCGGCAACAGCAGGAACGCACCGGTAACCCCGGTGAGGGCCTTGGTCATCGCCGCCTCGTCGTCGAGCGCCGCGACCGCGACCTCG
>CAZDGY010001290.1:0-1813 GCA_964504685.1 uncultured Kofleriaceae bacterium
GGACAAGGCCGGAGTGGCCACGGGCCTGCCCGACATCGCCGAATTGCAGACAGAGGTCGCACAGCAGTGCTCGCCGGTCTCGTTCGCGACGTTGCCGACCGGCTCGTCGTGCCCCTACTCGGGCCAGGGCCCGCGGACGTTCCACGTCGGGCACACGCAGTACGACTACTACTTCAAGCAGTTCGGCGCGAACGCGCTGAAGGGCGTCTTCGTGATCCCGAAGGACCTGGCGTCGACGATCGCGTCGACGATGCCGATCTTCCGGGCCGAGAACCGCATGGGCATCCCGAGCCTCGCCGAGTTCGGTGAGAGCGGGAGTGCGATCCAGACCGACTACACGGCGGTCGCGCAGGCCATCAAGTCGAAGGGCGCCACGTACGCCCGCAACGGCGCCGACTACAAGGGCACCGTCCTGATGCGCAAGGAAGCCCAGGTGCAGGGCGTCAACACCGTCAAGGTCTGGGACTGCTCGGTGCAGTGCTACGACCAGCGTCTGATCCAGTCGGGCGGCAGCGCGGTCGAGGGCCAGTACGTGTGGCTCAACTTCCTGCCGTTCGAGGACAAGGGCTCGAACGCCGACCTCGACGCCTTCTTGAAGTACGACAAGAGCCCCGACGGCTTCGGCGCCCAGGCGTGGATTGCGGGTGAGATCTTCGCCCGCGCGGTCACCGACACGATGAAGGCCAACAACAACGATCCCAACTCGATCACGCGGGCCAACCTGCTCACCGCCATCCACAACATGCACGACTTCGATGCGAACGGCATGGCGCCCAAGATCGACGTCGGTGGTCGTGTCGGGAGCACGTGCCTGGTCGGCATGCAGGTGCAGAACGGCAAGTTCGTGCGCGTCGACCCGGTGCAGCCGGGCACGTTCGACTGCGACAACAACAAGCCGGCCCTGACCCTCAGCCTCGATCCGGCCGCGGCGTACCACGGCTAGCGCGAGCCTGCCGTAGACCCCCGAAGGAGAGCCGGCTTGTCGCAGCGGTGGTCGAACCTGCTCGTCTGGGCGGGGACGATCGCGTTCATCGTCTTCGTCAGCAAGGCCGCGTGGGCCGGGAACCCGGTCAACGGCACGAGCTTGCTCAATCTGGTTGTGGTGGCGCTCCCGGTCGCCGGCATCATTGCGATGGCGGCGTCCGGGCTCGTCGTCGTGTACACCACCACCGGGGTGTTCAACTTTGCCCAGGGCGCGATCGGCATGTTCTTCGCGTACGTCGACTGGGAGCTCACCGTCCACCGGGGCTGGCCCCAGCTGATCGTGTTGCCGTTGGTCGTGCTCGTGCTGGCCCCGCTCTTCGGGGTCCTGCTCGACCGGACGATCATGCGCCGGTTGCAGGGCAAGCCGCTCGTCGTTCAGCTCATGGTTACGGTCGGGTTGATGTTCGCCCTGATCGGGCTGGCGAACATGCTCTGGAACCAGCAGAACGCGCACTCGATGCCGTTCCTGTTCGCCGGTGAGGGCTTCCACATCGGCCAAGTGCTGCTCACGTGGCATCGGTTCATCACGATCATCCTGGCGATCGCGCTCGCGATTGGATTGCGGATCCTGCTGTTCCGCACCCGGGTGGGTATCGCGATGCGCGCCGTCGTCGACAACCGTGAACTTGCGGCGTTGGGCGGGGCGCGCTCGAGCGCCCTGTCGAGTGTGGCCTGGGCGCTCGGCTGTTCGCTCGCCGCCCTCGCTTCGCACGGTAACGCGTGCTTGCCCGTCGATCGCGCGTTCAGCTCGCACCGCGTCCGCGTGCAGCAGCACCTCGATCCCATCCTCGGGCAAGATCTTCGCCACCTCGTCGGCGATATCGGGGTC
>CAZDGY010001291.1:0-1809 GCA_964504685.1 uncultured Kofleriaceae bacterium
CCTCGGGCGTCAGGTCGAGTCGGGTGTCGAGTTCAAAGCGGCGATCGCTCACCGCGACGAGATGTCGGAGCGGGATCGGATCAAGGTGCTCGCGGACTACTACGCGCTGGTGACCGGCGAGAGCGACCGTGCGATCGCCGAGTTCCACGAGATGCTCGACAAGTGGCCGAACGAGATCGGCGCGGAGACCAACCTCGCTGAGGCGTATCGCGCGCGCCACGATTTTGCGAAGGCGCTGGAGGCTGGTCAGCGCGCGGTCGATCATCATCCGCACGATGCGATCGTCCGCTCGAACCTTGCGACCTACGAGCTGAACGCAGGGGACTTCGCGGGTACGGTGAAGGCGGTCCGGGGCATGCTGCAGGAGTTCGCCCGGCCGGGCGCCGTCGTGTACGAGTATGCGGCAATCGCCGAATGGTTGCTCGGCGACCACAGCGCCGCCGACGCCGACTACGAGAAGTTCGTGCAAGCAGATCCGTCGAGCGGCGCCGCCGCGTCGGCCGATCGAGCGATCGCCGAGGGCAGGTTGCGCGACGCGCGGGAGATCCTCGACAAGGCGCTCGAGAGAGATCGCTCGCAAGCGCTCGACGACGCGATCGAGCTCAAGGAGGCGATGCTCGCCGAAATCGCCGAGCGTACTGGCGATCACGCAGCCGCGCTCGCCGCCGCCGCCCTGGTCGCGAAAGAGCCGACCCAGCTGTTCCTCGCCGGGCTCGTCGAGCTATCCGCGGGCAACGACAAGCACGCGCTCGCCACCGCAGCGAAGTTGCGCGACACGGTCGGGTTGGAGTCACGCGCGGAGGCCAAGGTGCTGGAGGCCGAGGCGCTGCGCCGGCATCACAAGCTCGACGACGCTATCGCGGGCTTCAAAGCTGCTGCGCAGGTGAGCGACACTTGGTACGCCCACTTCTTGCTCGCGCTCGCTCTACTCGACGCGAAGCGATTCGCCGATGCGAAGGCCGAGCTCGAGCTGTGCTGGACGCGACGCGGTGACGCAGCCCTGGCGTACGACGACGTCCCTGGGTTGCGAACGGTACCGCCGGTTCAGTACTACCTCGGCGTCGCGCTCGACGGCCTCGGCAAGGCCGATGACGCGGCGAAAGCTTACGAGGCGTTTCTCGCGATGCAGGCGAAGGACTCCGAGGATCCGCTCGCTAGGCTCGCGCACAAACGGCTGGGCAAGTAACGGTGGGCGACGACTCCGATCCCAGCAAGGTGACGCGCTCCGAACGCCAATCGAGCGTCAAGATCGCGCGCGAGCCGGATTTCGGCGCGCGCTACAAGGTGCTCGGGACGCTCGGCAAAGGTGGAATGGGCGAGGTGTTCCGCGCTTTCGACAACGAGCTCGACGGCGAAGTCGCGCTGAAGATCGTGACCGACGAGCAAGACGGTTCACTCGCGAGGTTTCGCCGCGAGATCGCGCTCTCGCGCAAAGTGACGAACCCGAACGTGCTGCGGGTGTACGACCTGGGCGAGCACGAAGGGCTGCGCTTTCTTTCGATGGAGTACGTCGACGGCCAGGATCTCGGCGCGATGTTGAAGCGCGAGGGCCGGCTGCCCCTCGAGCGCGCGCTCGCGCTGTTTCGCCAGGTCTGCGTCGGGCTGGCGGCCGCGCACGAGCAAGGCGTCGTGCACCGCGACTTGAAGCCGCAGAACGTCCTGGTCGACAAGGCCGACCACGTGCGGGTCGCCGACTTCGGGATCGCGCGCTCGATCGGCGACTCCGGGCTGACCGCGACCGGCGCGCAGATCGGGTCGCCCGCGTACATGTCGCCAGAGCAGGTCAAAGGCGACGCGACCGACGAGCGG
>CAZDGY010001292.1:0-1807 GCA_964504685.1 uncultured Kofleriaceae bacterium
GGCTTTCATCGTGGGCATGCGGCGAGCGTCGGCGGGAGCTGGCGCCGTCGCAAGCTAACCGGCCCTGGCTTTCCGGTCAGGTTCCCACTTGCGTGCACACCGGGGACGAGCTGCCGTCGCCGTTCGCCACCAGCGGGCAGGCATAGACGTGCGTGACGCCGCAGCCCTGAGCCTTGAAGAACGGCACACCGGCGTAGGGATCCGCGGGAGTGTGACTGGCGTTGTAGATCGCCAGCCGGGCCGGATCTTGCGCGATCTCTGCCGGCGGTGGCGGCGGGGGCGCTGGCTGGGTGACGGTCTCGTCCGGCCGAACGATCGGGCCGACGATCACGCGGTCCGCGGGACAACTCTGGTCCGTGACGAACGTGCCGCGCACCGACGACGCTTCGTACGACGCGACGTAGCCGGCGCAGCCAGAGGCCGCGAGCGAAAGAGAAAGGACGGCGGCGAAGAGCTTCATGGCTCTACGATGCGACGCCGATCCGCCGGAGATCTTGCGGCGATGTTGACGACTGTTGCGCGCGATGTGGGCGGGGGTACGCACCGGGTGATAGCGTGACGCGTGGCCGAGCCGTTCGAGCAACTTCGGTTCGAAGATGTGCCGGAGTTGCCGACCGTGCCCCATCGCTGGGCCGAGACGAAGCGCTGCGATGTCACGATCCGCACCGACGAGCTCGGCGAGTGTCGCGTCGCGGTGCGCGAATACGGCGCGGGGCCGCCGCTCGTGCTCGTTCATGGCCTGATGACCGCGGGCTACAGCTTTCGCTACCTGCTCGAGCTGCTCGGCGCGCGCCACCGGCTGCTGATTCCCGATCTGCCGGGCGCGGGTTATTCCGACATGCCGGATGTCCGGCTCGCGCCCGACGTGCTCGCCCGCTCGATCACCGCGACGCTCGACGCGCTCGGTGCTCGCGGTGCGCCGGTGATCGGCAACTCGATGGGGGGCTATCTGTGCATGCGCGCCGCACAGCTCGACCCCGCTGCGATCGGTCGGCTCGTCAACTTGCACTCGCCGGGCTTGCCGACCGCACGGATGGTGGCGCTCGCGTGGTTGACGCGGATCTTGCCGGCGCGGTGGATCGTCGATCGGCTCGTCCGGCGCAACCCCGAGCGCTGGGTCCATCGCAACGTTCACTATTACGACGAGTCGCTCAAGTCGCGCGAAGAACATCGCGAGTTCGCGGCGCCGTTGCAGACGGCGGCGGGGCGCAAAGCGTTCTATCGCCACCTGCACGACGCGCTCGACGTCGGTGAGATGCGCCGGTTTCGCGCCCGCCTCGCAGCCGAGCCGTTTCCGATCCCGCTGTGCTTGGTCTATGCCGAGCGCGATCCGGTCGTGCCCGCGATCGTCGGCGATCGGCTGCGCGCGCTCGTGCCGGCTGCCGAGTTCATTCGCTTGGCGAACGCATCGCACTTCGCGCATGTCGACGCGGCGGAGCGATTTGTCGCCGCGGTCGAGCCGTTCCTCGCGCGCTGACTAGGACGCGTTCGAGCGAGCGCGCGGGCGAGCCATCTGATCGACCGCTTGGCGCGCGCCGGCCGGGTCGTTCGTGAGCACGCCGTCGACGCCGAGCGACCACGCAACCGAGAATTGGCTCGCGGTGTTCGTCGGCCAGACGTGCACTTGAGCGCCTCGAGCGTGCCAGCGCCGGACCGTCGCGGCATCGAGCCCGTGAATCTCGAGCTGGACGACGCTCGGGGTGCGCGCCGGCTCGCGGCGGACTCGCAACGGCATGCTCGGCACGAGCAGCGCGGTGGTCGCACCGAGATCTGCGAACGGAGTGAGCGCATCGCCATCTTCAGAGCT
>CAZDGY010001293.1:0-1807 GCA_964504685.1 uncultured Kofleriaceae bacterium
GATCCACGTCTGGGATGTCGAGCATCACCGCGAAGTAGCGCGGCTCGCGCGCAGTGGCATCGTCGTCACGCTCGAGTTCTCTGCCGACGGCAAGGCGCTACTCGCGGTCGGCGGTGACACGGTCGACGTCGTGCCGGTCGACGGCGGGCCGATCGTCACCGGGGTCAAAGGCGGCGGCGCCGACGGCCGGTTTTGCGCAGGCGGTGCGCGCATCGCATCGTGGACGTTCAAAGGCGAGATCGCGCTGTGGAACGCGACCGGTGGGCCGCCGATCGCGACCTACACCGGCGGGTTCGCGGCGGGCGCCGGCGCGGTGAGCGCGGACTGCAAGCTGATCGCGGTAGGCACGCAGATCGGCGAACTCGATCTCGTGCGCGCCGATGGCAAGCTAGTCGCGCATCCGCACGCCCACAACAAGGCGGTGTTCGAAGTCTCGATCTCTCCCGACGCGACCGAGATCGCGACCGCCGCCGGCGATGACACGCGCGTGTGGGACCCGAGCGGCGAGCTCGGGCTCGTGCTGTCCGATGCGCGGTCCGGCTACTGGGCCGCGCGGTTCTCGCCGAAGAGCGATCTGCTAGCGACCGCGAACGCCGACGGCTCGGTCCGGATCTACCGCGCCGACACCGGCGCGCTCGCGAGCGAGCTGTCCGGGCACCACGAGCCGGTCTCGGGCGTCGCGTTTTCTCCCGACGGCAGCCACCTGGTCACCGGCTCGTGGGACCACCACGCGATCGTGTGGGACCTCGATCGCGCGCGCGGCTTCGACTTGCTTCCCGATGCCCTCGTCGAGCCGAGCGGGATCAGCCACCTCGTATTCAGCCCGGACGCCAGCCGACTCGCGATCCTCGCCGAGGCGCGCATGCCCGCGATCGTCAAGGACGGCGTGATCGCGTGCAAAGGCTCGATCGAGACCAGCGCGTTCGCGTGGAACGGTGACGGAACGCAGCTCGCGACTCGAGCGGACGGCGATCCGGTGGCACACGTGTGGGACGCGACAACGTGCAAGCTGCTCGCGTCGCTCGTGCACGAGAAGCCGGTCACCGCGATCGCGTTCGCGCGCGACGGCCGCTTGATCACGGGCTCGGCCGACAGCACCGTGCGGCTGTGGGATGTTGCGAGCGCCACCGCCGCGGCGAGCTTCGTCGAGCCCGGGCCGATCACCGACGTAGGGCTCGACCCCGACGGCAGCGTCTACGCGATCGCGTTTGCCGAGACCGCGACGCTGACGATTCACGTCACCGATCCGGCGAACCGCCGCGTGCTCGCTGCGAACAAGCCCGGGCTCGCGAGCGTCAGCTTCGATCGTCGACACCATCGCATCCTCGGCGCCGGCATCGATCAATACGTGTGGATCTGGGATGACCGCAGCGGCGAGCTCGTCGCCAAGCTCGAAGCGAGCGGCCCACTGTCGGGGCTCGCGATCAGTCCGGACGGCTCGCTGTTCGTCGCGCTCGGCGGCCTCACGCCGGTCGTGTGGAACACCGAGACGCTCGCTCGCCTCGGCGAGCTCGGCGGTCATACCGAAAGCGTGATCGCCGGCGGGTTCATCGCCGACCGGCTGCTCGTAACTGGCGGCCGCGACGACACGGCCCGGGTCTGGGACCTCGCGACGCTCCACCCGCTGGAGGTCATGCAGAACGTCGCGGAGATCGCCGTCCGACCCGACCGGGTCGTGCTGGCGGGCGGCGGGACTCGGATGTGGATCCCGAGGTTCCCTACCCCCGATCCTGCGCAGCTCGCCCAGTTCCGAGGGCTTGGCCGCTAGATCCTGCGCCGTTCTCGGTGCCGCACGTACATTGCAGCA
>CAZDGY010001294.1:0-1805 GCA_964504685.1 uncultured Kofleriaceae bacterium
TGTACTACGAGCGCGATCAGCCGTCGAAGTCGATCGACAGCTACCTGCTCGTCGATCGCCACAGCGACCTGTTTCCCGACGCGCTCTACGAAGTCGGCTGGGTCTACGTCAAGAACAAGCAATACGACCACGCGTTGCGCGCGCTCGAGCTGCTCGAGCAATCGGATCCGGATACGACGAAGACTCCGACCGTGCGGATCCTCGAGGGCAACTTGCGCATCCGCAAGGCGCAGATGATCCGCGCCGGCCAGGTCAACGGCACCGCGGCGCCCAGTGACCCAAGCGATCCGGCGGTCGAGTATGACAAGGCCTCCGAGGTCTTCGCGCAGACTCACAGCGAGTACCTGCCGTCGTATCTCGCGCTCAAGGACATCGTCGAAGGCCATGCTGATCCGACGAGCTTCCT
This sequence comes from uncultured Kofleriaceae bacterium, assembly GCA_964504685.1. Taxonomy (GTDB): domain Bacteria; phylum Myxococcota_A; class Polyangia; order Haliangiales; family Haliangiaceae; genus JABFXX01. The sequence goes on from CAZDGY010001294.1 coordinate 407, forward strand.
CGTCCAGATCTCGGGCCGCAGCGGTCACACGTTCCAAGGGACGACGCCGATCCCCGAAGCTGCCGTCCAGTGGATGCGCGACGAGCCCGCGGTCCAGCGGTTCGTAACGATGGAGAGCGAGCTCGGCGATCTCCAGGACACGATCGCACAGACCAAGCAGACGATCTCGCTGCTCGAGGCGATGGTCGTCGCCCGCGACAAGGTGTCGGTGTTCCCCGCGCTCGCGAACCGGCGCGCCGAGATCTCGCGGATCCAAAATGATCTGATCGGCATGCGCTCGCAACTCGCAGATGACGAGCTGAAGCTTGTCGATCAATCGGGCCAAGTCGGTCAGGTCGCAGCGGCCCGCCAGCTGCTGGAGAAGCAATACGCGGCGATCGGCGATCCGGAGAAGGCGTTCGGCGAGCGCGCTACGCAGGTCCAGCAGAGCTACGACAACTTGGACACCGCGCTCACCGAGGTGGAGGGCGCGCTCGATTCGACGCAGGCAATGTCGATCGCGATGCACAAGTACATGCTCGACAAGCCGGATGCGATCGCCCCCGACGTCAAGACGTCGACGACCCAGCAGCTCGACGCCACCGGGAGCGAGGCCCAGGGAATCGAAGACGAGATCGTCGCGCTTCGCCGCGAGATCGAGCTCGGCAAAGATCTATCAAAGATCTCCGACGACCAACTCATGCAAGCGCACGCGCTGCGCACGCAGTTGATCGCGGCGCTCGGCGCCGAGCATCGCGTGCTGGCCGGGTTTGCGAGCGCGAGCCACGACCCCGGCAAGTCGCAAGCGCTCGCTGCGCTCGCCAGCCGCGCGACCGTGCTCGCCGAAGGCCTGGAGCAATCCGACGCGCAGCTCGAGCAGCTCGCACAAGCCGGGATCGCGTCGGCGAACACCGAGCTCACCGCCGAGCGCGCGCTGCTCGCGCAGCTCCAGCAGGACTACACGTCGCAAGAGGCCGACGCGAAGGCGGTCGGTACGACCGTGCTCGCCGCGAGCCTCAAAGACGTCGAAGCCAAGCTCGCGGACGTCAACATCCGCACCGATGTCGGCACCGTCGACGTCGCGTGGTCGCAAAAAGAAGACACCGACGACGATCTCAAGCGACTCAACCTCGCGCGCGCACGCGAGCTCAAGCAGCTGCGCGACGAGTTCAAAGACATTCTCGATGCCGGCGCTGCGAAGCCGGTCGCGGCCAAGAAGACGACGTCGATTCCGCCGCCGACCGACACGACCACCGGCAGCCCGGACCAAGCCGGTAGCAAATCAGGCGACAACCGGATCAAGCCGGTCGACGGCGCTGACAAAACCGGCACGAGTCCGACCGTCAAACCCGACGACCCGAAGAACCCGAAGAAGAAGCCCGCGACCGGAGGGTCCAAGTGATGGCCCGCGCTGTTCGCT
>CAZDGY010001295.1:0-1800 GCA_964504685.1 uncultured Kofleriaceae bacterium
CACGCCGAGGCCGGCTTCGATCCCGATCGCATCCGGCAGCGAGCTCGTGAACCCGGGCTCCGCATAGATCTGCGTCAGCAGCGAGACCTCGGGCATCAGCGCGACGCAGCGCGTGACCTGCCACGCGTAGCCGATCGACGCGCCGGCGTACGCGAAGCTCACCGGGCCGGACACGCCGCCAACGCCGTAGTGCTGTTGGTAGACGACGCGTGCCGCGAGCACGAGCTGATCGCGATCGCGCAGATTGATCCCCAGCTGCACCGGCAACTCGATCGCCGGCTTGTCGGGCAGCGTGTATTCGATCGCCGGCGCGAGCGCGATATCGATGCCAGAGCTCGGCGTCGGTGCGCGCAGCAGTTGGATCCGAGCACCGGCGCCAAGCCCGAACGTCCCGGCGCGCGCATCGAGCTCGAAGTGGTCGGACAGGCCGTAGCGCACACCGCCCTCGACGACCGGCCGCGAGCTCGCACCTGCTTCTTTGCCATCGCCGCCCGGGGTCGCGACGATCGCCGCCTCGGGCGCGACCCACAGCTCGACGTGGCCGGGCCGCTCGATCCGCGCGCGCGCCATTGTCGGGTACGAGTAGCAACCGGCGACGACTAGCAACGCAGCGGCTCTCACGGGCAGGCCTCGAGCGGCAACCGCCACGCGTCGTCGAGCGTGCCGAGCCCGTCGCCGAGCGTGCCCCCGCCGAACAACACGAGCTGGTAGCGACCGGCGTCGAAGATCATCGACGGATGGTCGCGGGCTGGCGGCAAGTTCGAGGTCGGCAGCCGCGCGAACGCGGAGTCTTCGAGCGTGAACGTCGTAGCCAGCGCGGTGTCCTCGTTGTCGAGGTTGTCGCCGCCGACGAGCGCGATCCGACCGCAGCCCGGATCGAGCGCAGATCCGAAGTGCGCCCACGCCGGCGGGCTCGAGGTCGATGGGAGTTTCGCCCACTCCTGTCCGGCGAGATCGTAACGCCAAGCGTCGCGCTGCGCGCTCGACACGTCGTGACCACCGACGAGAAACAGCGCGCCCTGGTAGTAGTCGAACGCGTATGACGTGCGCGCAGAAGGCGCCCCCGCCGCTTGCGGCAACTGGGTCCAGGTGTCGGTCGCGAAGTCGAGCTGCCACAGATCGTCGAGCGACTGCAGGAATTGTCCAGCGCCGCCGAAGATCCACGCGTGCTTGCCATCGCTCGCCGCGAAGATGTCGTGCCGCGGGCTCGGGCCGGTCGGCAGCTCGGTCACCGCCATCGTCTTCAGATCGATCGCCGCGACATCCTCGATCGAGGTCGAGAGGCCTTGCCGACCGCCGATGATGACGAGCCGATCGTTGAGCGTATCGATCGCGCTCGCGAGATCGGTCCGCGGCTCGAGAACCGCCGACAGGTCGGTCCGCTCCCACTCGTTCGTCGCGAGCTGGAGCACGAGTAGCTCGCTGAGCTGGCCGGTATCGTTCTGACCGCCGTACACGACCATCTGATTGCGGGTCACGTCGTATTGCGCGGTCTGGCCCCAGCGCGCGGTGATGCCGGTCGTATCGATCGGCACCCACGCCGGCGCGCCGGGAGTTGTCGGCGATGCGCACGCCGTCACGCACAGGATCGCGGCAGCGCGCACGCGCGGACGATAAGCGCTAGCGTCGCGACATGAAAGTGCGCGCTATCCAGATCACGGAGCACGGTGGCCCCGACGTGATGCACCTCGCCGACATCGAGGTCGGCGAGCCGGGACCCGGCCAGGTCCGCGTTCGCCATCATGCGTGTGGCATCAACTATGTCGACACGTACTTTCGCAGCGGGTTGTACCCCGCACC
>CAZDGY010001296.1:0-1800 GCA_964504685.1 uncultured Kofleriaceae bacterium
TGTTGCTTGCCAGCGGCGCCATCACGCTTTATCAACTCGCCCTCATCGAGGCCGAGCTGACACTCGAGAACGCTCGCGCCCAGGCGACAAACGCGGGGATCGCGCGCACGCAGTACGAGCACGCGATCGCGACGCTGGTCGGCGTGCCGGCGACGGACTATTCGCTACCGAGACGCGCGCTGTCGGCGGCCCCGCCGGGAATCCCGCTCGGCACGCCGTCGGAGTTGCTCGAGCGGCGCCCCGACATCGCGGCGGCCGAGCGCAACATGGCGAGCGCCAATGCCACGATCGGGATCGGCTACGCTGCGTACTACCCGAGCATCACGTTGTCCGGCAGCGCAGGCCTCGCGAGCACGACGCTCGGCGCGTTGGTGTCGTCACCGACCACGTTCTGGTCGGTTGGGGCGAGCGTCGTCGGGACTCTGTTCGATGGCGGCAAGCGCCGCGCGACGATCGATTTGTACATCGCCGCCTACAACGCGGCGGTAGCGGGCTACCGACAGACGGTCCTCGCGGCGTTCCAGCAGGTCGAGGACTACCTCGCACAGGCCGGCATCGTCGCGCAGGAGATCGAGCAGCAGCGCGCGGCGGTCGCGCTCGCGCAGCAGGCATTCGAGCTCGAACAGTCTCGTTACCAGGCCGGGCTCGATCCGTATCTCGCGCTGATGTTGCAGCAGAATGCGCTGCTCTCCGCGCGGCAGGTGCTCGTAAGTCTTGAGGTGCAGCAGATGACCTCGTCAGTGCTGCTCGTCGAAGCGCTCGGTGGCGGCTGGGACCGATCCGAGCTGCCTACGGTGGATCAGGTGTCGAAGGCGCCGGCGACGAACACGCGCGAGCTCGCGCACTAACAGGAGATTGTCATGTGGATCGTTCGACTCGCGCTTCGCCGCCCATACACCTTCGTCGTCGCGTCGATCCTCGTCGTGCTGCTCGGCGGATTGTCGAGCCTACGCACGCCGACCGACATCTTCCCGAACATCGACATCCCAGTGGTCAGCATCATCTGGACTTACACCGGGCTCGACGCCCAGCAGATGAGCGATCGGATCGTGTCGCCGACCGAGCGCTCGCTCACCACGACCGTCGACAACATCCAGCACATCGAGTCGCAGTCGCTCGACGGCATCGCCGTGGTGAAGGTGTACCTGCAGCCGAAGGCGAGCCTCGATCTGGCGATCACGCAGATCACCTCGAACTCGCAGACCCAGCTGCGCAACCTGCCGGCCGGGACGACGCCACCGCTCGTGATCGCATACAGCGCGTCGACCGTTCCGATCCTGCAGGTCGGGCTGTCCGGGCAAGGGCTGACCGAACAGCAACTCAACGATCTCGGGCTCAACTTCATCCGGACCCGCCTCATCACCGTCCCCGGCGCGGCCGTGCCGTATCCGTATGGCGGCAAGGTGGCCCAGGTGATGATCGACCTCGACCCGGCGAAGCTCCAGGCGAGAGGACTCGCGCCGATCGACGTTGTGAACGCGATCAACGCTCAAAACCTTATCCTGCCCTCGGGTACTTCGAAGATCGGATCGCTCGAGTACGACGTCAACCTCAACGCTGCGCCGAGCACGATCGAAGAGCTGAACGATCTGCCGATCAAAACGATCGGGAGCACGACGATCTACATCCGCGATGTCGCGTGGGTGCGCAACGGCTTCTCGCCACAGACCAACATCGTGCGGGTCGACGGGCGGCGTGCCGCGCTGCTCGGCATCGAGAAGGCCGGCAACGCATCGACGCTCGACGTCGTGTCGGGGATCAAGGCGAAGCTGCAGCAGGTCAAGTCGGGCTTGCCGCCGG
>CAZDGY010001297.1:0-1798 GCA_964504685.1 uncultured Kofleriaceae bacterium
CGTCGATCTATATCGCGGCGCGGTGCCGGTCGAGCTCGGCGGCGCGGGCGTCGGCGGCGCGCTGAATCTCGTCACGCTGCTCGGACCGAACGCGCGCGGCGACACGGTGCAAGCCTCGGCCGGCATCGGCTCGTTTGGCGCACGCCACGTCCGCGTTCACTACGGAGGCTCGCACGCCGACGGCCGCGTGTTGTCGTCGACGACGCTCGGCTACTCCGGCGCGACCGGAGATTTCACGTACTACGACAACAACGGCACGCCGCTGAACCTCAACGACGATTCGAAGCAGACCCGCCGCAACAACGGCTTCGATCAAGTCGATGGCGCGAGTCGACTCGGCGCGACCGACGGCAGCGCCTCGGGAGGAATTCGCGCCGCGTACAAACACCAAGGCCTCGCGGGTAGCGTCGCGTTGCCGTCCACCGACGCCTCGCTGTCGACGATCGATGCGATCGGCGATGCGCGCGCGTTGCATCGCATCACCGACTGCATCACCGAACGCGAGCTCGGCTACTTGCTCGTCGAAACGCAACGGCTCCGCGATCCGTTCGGCGAGCTCGGGCTCGGCACGCAGGAGCGCGCGTATCTCACGCTGTCGGGCGGCGCGTCGTCGGCGTGGACCGCGCCGATTGCAGGCGAGAAGGCGAGCTGGGGCGTCGAGCTGCGCGGCGATCACTTTCGCGATCGCGATGTCAGCGGCGTTCAGCCGTCGGTCACCGGCGATCGCGAGGCGGGTGCGGCGATGGCGAGCGTCGATGTCGCGATCGGGCGCGAGCTCGTCGTCACGCCCGCGATGCGACTCGAGCTCGTGCACACCGCGCCGGCGCCGACCGAGGTCGGGCCCGATGCGATGACGCCGGTACCATCGCGCTGGGACACGCTGCCCAGTCCGCGGCTGACCGCGCGCTACCTCGTCGGGCGCGACATCTCGATCAAAGGCAGCGGCGGTTGGTACTCCCGATTGCCGACGCTGGTGGAGCTGTTCGGTGATCGCGGCTACATCCTCGGCTCGCCAGACCTGCGACCCGAGCACGGGCCCACCGCCGAGCTCGGCGCGGTGTGGGCGCCTGCCGCTGCGACAGGGCCTGTCGATCGCGTGCTCGTCGAGGTCGATGGCTTCATCAACAAGCCGCACGACACGATCGCGTTCATCACGAGTGCCGGCTACGTCGCGCGCGCCGAGAACATCGGCGACACGCAGAGCATCGGCGCAGAGATCGTCGCATCGGCGCGGCTGTGGAAGGTGCTGTCGGCGACCGCGAGCTACACGCAGCTCGACACCGAACAGCTCACCGCCGACGTCAACTACAACGGCAAAGCGTTGCCGCGCGAGCCCGAGAACACGTTGTACGCGCGGCTCGACGTCGCGCCGCGGCTCGCCGGTCGCGCGATCGATTGTTGGGCCGACACGAGTGCGCAATCGAGCAGCTTCCTCGATAAAGCGAACCTGGGCCGCGTGCCGGGCCGCGTGTTGATCGGCGCCGGTCTTCGCGTCGAGCTCGTCGCGCGCATCGCGTTCGCCGCCTCGGTCTCGAACCTCGCCGACACCCGCGTCGCGCAACTTCCTCTTCAGCCACCACCGAGCCCGACGTTCACGTCGACGCCGACCGCACTCGCGGATGTCGCCGGCTTTCCCTTACCCGGGCGCAGCTTCTACGCGTCCATCGAATGGAGTCACTGAGTATGAAATTGCAGCGACTGATCGTCATCGCACTTGTACTCGCCGGATGCGGCGACAACCTCGCACCTCTCAACGATGCTCACGGTCACCCCGGCGATGGCGGCGGGATTAACCGAC
>CAZDGY010001298.1:0-1798 GCA_964504685.1 uncultured Kofleriaceae bacterium
AGCGGATCGCTTCGAGGATCTCGTCGCGGCTGGCGACGCCCTTGCCGACGAGTACAAAGGCCGACTCAAGGTCGCGAAGATGGATGTCGATCACCATCAAATCGTGCCCCAGCAGTACCGCGTGACCTCGATCCCGACCCTGCTCCTGTTCAAGGGCGGCAAGGTCGTGGCCCAGCTCGTCGGTGCCCTGCCGCGGACCAAGCTCGAAGCCGAGATTCAGAAGCACCTCGACGTCAAGGCGTAGACCCGAGCCCTTTAGTGGGAGCGTTACGAGGCGCGGTCTTCGCGGTACAGCCGGAGCGCGAACTGGCCGGCTGGCGTTGCTCGCCACGCCGAGATCTGCGTGCTCGCCGCGGCGGGCAGATCTTCGACCGCCGGGATCCGCGCGGGGAGCTCGGAGGGCAACACCGCCGGGACCATCAGCGCCGCGAACGTCAGATCCGCGACGCTGAACCGATCGCCGACGAGATAGCGCCGGCCATCGCCGAGCAGCTCGGACACGCGGGCGAGCGTCGCCTCGATCTTGCCGTGCGAGCGTGCGACGCCGGCCTCGTCGATCTTGAGGCTGCGCCGGATCATCCCGACCGCGATCGGTCGCGTGAACCGCAGCGCGATCGTCTCCCAGCGCGGCACGTCGACCGCGAACCGCATGACGAGCTCACGGCGCGACAACAGGTGGAAATAAGCCCAACGCCGAGTCGCCGGCCCGAGCACGCGATCGAACTCGTCTTCGAGTGCGAGCGCCTCGGCAAGAGCCGCGCCGGTGGGCAACAGCGAATGCGGTCGTTGCTGGTCCGCCCATTCGACGATCTCGGTCGAGTCGCCGAGCACGCGCGAGCCGTCGACCAGCACCGGCACCGTGCGCCCTGCCCCGACCCGCCGGTTCGCGCGCCAATGAAAGATCGGGAGGTGACCCTCCTCGATGTAGTCGACGCCCGCGCGATCGAGCGCCCAACGCGCCTTCTCGCAGTAATGCGAGAACGGGATCGTGATCAAGCGAACCATCAGTAGCCGTGCTTGCGCAGTGACACGTTCGCGACCAGGCCCATCGCCAAGAAGAACGTGACGAGCGAGCTACCGCCGTACGAGATGAACGGCAGCGTCACGCCGACGACCGGCGCGAGGCCAACTACCATCGCGATGTTGACGACGACGTGCCAGAACGTCATCGCCGCGACGCCGATGCAGATCACCGAGCCGACGCGATCGCGCGCGCTCAGCGCGACGTTGATCGTCCACAACAACAAGAAGCCGAAGATCGCGAGCAGGAACACCGAGCCGACGAAGCCCCACTCCTCGGCCCACACCGAGTACGGGAAATCGGTCCAGTGCTCGGGCACGAAGTTGAGCCGGTTCTGCGTGCCCTCGAGGAAGCCCTTGCCCCAGATCCGTCCGGACCCGACCGCGTAGACCGATTGCTGCGTCTGCAAACACAAGTCGGACAGCGACTTGCTCGGCATCTGACTGCAATCGATGAAGCCGAGGATGCGATTGCGCTGATAGTTCCGCAGCGTCTCCCACAAGAACGGGATCGTGGCGAGCGTCCCCGCGGTCAGGTAGACCATCGGCCACACGCTCGGCATCGCGAGGAATCCGACGGTCAGCACGATCAGCGAGAGCAACACGGCGGTGCCGAGGTCGGGCTGGACCGCGACGATCACGATCGGTACCGCGAGCAGCGCGAGCCGGAATGCGAACGAGCGCGGAGACCAGATCCAGCCGGAGTAATGCGTGGGCTCGGCACTCGAGAACAACCGCGCGAGCACCAACGAGATCCATGTGCGCGCGCGCGGCGACG
>CAZDGY010001299.1:0-1798 GCA_964504685.1 uncultured Kofleriaceae bacterium
CGATGGTGAGATCGCGCCGACCTCGTCCAAGAACAGGGTGCCCCCGTCCGCGATCTCGATGCGGCCTTCCTTGCGCGCTATCGCGTCCGAGCCCTCCTCGTGTCCGAACAGCTCACTCTCGAGTAGGCTCTCGGGGAGCGCCGCACAGTGCAGCTTGACGAACGGCCGGGCGACGCGCGGCGAACGTTGATGGATCGCGTTCGCCACCAGCTCCTTGCCGGTCCCACTCTCGCCGGTGATCAGCACGGTCGCGGTGCTAGGAGCGACCTGCTCGATCACCTCGAACAAGCGTTGCATCGCCGGCGCGTCGCCGATGATGTTGCGCGGCGCGACGCGGGGGTGGACGCGTTGCCGCAGCTGGCGCGCCTCGCGCGCGAGAGCTTGGACCTCGAGCACGCGCTCGAGCACGACGACCAACTCGTCGACGTTGAGCGGTTTCGTTAGATAGTCCGCGGCGCCGGCGCGCATCGCCTCGACCACGGAGCTCACCTCGCCGAACGCCGTCATCACGACGACAGGTGCCGGGTCTTCCATCGCGGTGATCTTGCGCAACAGCTCGACGCCGTCCAAGTTCGGCATCTTGAGATCCGTGACGACGACGTGCGGTGCGAACGATGCGTACACGTCGAGCGCCTTGAGCCCGTCGGCCGCGACCTCGACCGTGAAGCCCTCGTCTTGGAGAAGCTCCGCGAGCGCGGTTCGGGCGTTCGGTTCGTCTTCGACGACTAGGATCCTTCCAGAATGCGACACATGCCCTCCACAGCCTGACTAGACCTTCGGAGCCCCCGACAAACCGTCGAGGGCGACGAGGACGCGGTTCATGGCATCACCTGGCGCACGAGCAGAACCGGGCACGGCGCCACGCGCGCGACCGCCTCCGCCACACTGCCGAGGAACATCCGCTTGAAGCCTCGACGGCCGTGCGTGCCCATCACGATCAGGTCTGCCTTCAACTTGGTCGCGACCTGCTCGATCAGCGATCGCGCATCTCCGACCTCGAGCTGGGTCGGTCCGAATGCACACTTGCCATTTCGTGCGGCCACGAGCCGGTCGAGCTCCTTCTGATTGCCGTGAAAGATCTCGTCGACGATCGACTGCGTCATCGCCAGGCCCATCTCGGCACCCAGCATCTCGATCCCGAGGACGTTGAGCAGGTGGATCTTCGCATCGAGCTTCGCGGCGAGCGCGACCGCGTAGTCGAGAGCAGCCTCGGCGCCCTCGCTGAAGTCGGTGGGAACGAGGATGTTCTTCGGCAGGTTCATACGTCGAGAGAGTTCACGAAACGGGCCAGCGAACCCACGCCGTTCCGAGTGCGATGCCGCACGCATTGCGCGATCCAGCCGAGCCGACGCAACCGATGCGGCTATCCGTCTTCGAGCAAATGTTCGAGCGTCTGAGTGAGCTCGTCGACCTTCACCGGTTTGGTGAGGTAGCGATAAAAGCCGGCGTTCTTCGCACGAGCCGCATCTTTGGTCAGCGCCGCCGCCGACAAGCCGATCACGGGGATCTCGCGAGTCTCCGGCCATTCGCGGAGATGACGGATCGCCTCGAACCCGCTCATGCCCGGCAGGTTGATGTCCATGATCACGACCTTGGGACGGTGTGCTCGAATCATGTCGATACCGAGCTCGGCGGTGGCGGCGGTCAACAGCTCGACGCTGGGTAGCTCGGAGATGAGCTCGCGCATGAATGCGATGTTGGACGGATTGTCTTCGACGTAGACGATCGTATGGCGGCGCGGACCCTTGGCGAGTAGCGAGGTCGCGACCGATGGACTAGGCGTGACCGGGAGGTCCAC
>CAZDGY010001300.1:0-1791 GCA_964504685.1 uncultured Kofleriaceae bacterium
GACTCGCCGCGCCGAGCGTCGCCGCGATCGCCGCATCGATCGCAGGGCCCATCCCGGCGTCGAGCCGGTCGAACGCGACCGCGACGCGCCAGCGGCGATTCGTCGACTCGATGCGTACGGTGCGAGCGCTCGCCCAACCGACACCGAGCCCGAGGCGAAGCTCGACGTCGAGTGCGCCGTCGTCGGGCAGCCCACCGAGCGAGATCAGCGCGCCCCTGCGCGACAGATTCTCGATGCTCCCGTGCATCGCACCGTCGTCACCGTGCAACACGGCCACACCCCGAACCGGAATCCGCTGCGCGCGCCGTCGCTCCGACCAGCTGGCTGGCTCACCCATCGTAGCCCTCCGTTCGCGGCGGAGCATACGCGGATCGAATCGCGGGAGATCGAAAATTCTGGTGGCCGTCCGCTGCGCAGAATTTGCTCGGGGCGGCAGGCAACCGAAGCGGTTTGAGCGCGGTCCGGAGTGGCGGCAGCGCGGCGCGTCAATACGTCAACAACGCATCCAGGTGCCGGCGCTCCCAGATCTTCGCCTGGTCGATCTGCTCGTACAGCGCCTCGTCGGCCATGAACGCCTTGGAGTGGAACTCGCGCCGCCCATTCTTGACCCGGATGTCGTGCACCTGGTGCAGCATCTCGTGGAACACGATCCACGCGACGAAGAACCGCGGCACGAACGCGCGATCGAGCGAGCGGTGGATGCGGATCAACCGGTCTTCGACCGAGTAGCTGCCCATCTTGATCGAGTTGCGGCGGCGCGGCCGACCAGTGCGCTGGCCCCACGTGATCGCCGCTTCGATCTTATTGTCGAAATAGCGCGCGTTGATCTCGTCGTAGATCTCGCGCAGATCGTGATGCTCGCCCGCGGTGAAGATCACCTGCGTCGGTTGGCGGCGCGCCCGGCCGCGAACGTGGCCGGCGTTGGAGTCGATGAAATCGCCGAGCACGCGGGACGCATCGCTGTCGTTGTCGGCGATGTAGTGAGCGAGCGCGCGCGTGATCACCGGATCGGCGTCCGCGAACATGTGATGGAGCCGGACCTCGTAGCGTCGCTCTTTCGGCAAGCGGCGCACCGAGATCATCGTGTAGCGGTTGTCGGTCAGCGTGACCGCGACGCGGCCGCGCGACAGATGGGCCCGGATCCGGCGCTCCAAGCTGTCCTGCGCATCCGCGATCTCCTCCGGGATCGCACCGGCGCGGCGACGCCGCAGCGCATCGATCAATCCGGTCGCGAGCTCGACCGACGCGTCGTCGGCGTCGCTGTCACTCAGGAGGACGGCGCCGCGGTCGCATGGAGCGGAGGTCGCGGTCATAACACTGGCTTGGGCTGGCCCTCGTTCGGGGAGCGCTTCACTCAAAGGGACAGACTCCTCTTATTAAAGCAGATAGCGAACGGTGGGCACAGCATGGGCATTTGGACGAACCTGTGGCGTTACGAGCCGACGCGCTGGCTCGTCTCTTGGAACCGCTAACCCCGCCACCGCCGACAGAAAAATGCTATCGCGCGGGCTTGCGATGGATCAAATTCCTGACCGTCAGAGGGATCGGATCTGATCGCAACTGCTGGGAAATCTCCCTTTAGGGGCCTATCGTCCGGCACCTCATGAGCGGGTTCTTGGCTACGCACTCTCGCACGCACAGCTGTGGCGCCCTGCGCTCCGGCGATGCCGGTAAGCAGGCAGTTCTCACCGGTTGGGTCAGCAATTACCGCGATCACGGGGGCTGCGTGTTCGTCGATCTCCGCGACCGCGACGGGGTTACCCAGCTGGTCTTCGACCCGCAATTCGACGC
>CAZDGY010001301.1:0-1788 GCA_964504685.1 uncultured Kofleriaceae bacterium
CACGCGCGACGATCATTCCGGGCGTCGCGGTGCCGCTGTCGCTGATCGGCACGTTCGGGCTGATGAAGCTCGCCGGGTTCTCGCTTAACAACCTGTCGCTGATGGCGCTGACGATCTCGACCGGGTTCGTCGTCGACGACGCGATCGTGATGATCGAGAACGTGTCGCGCTACATCGAGCAGGGCATGAAGCCGTTCAAGGCCGCGCTCGTCGGTGCCAAGCAGATCGGCTTCACGATCGTGTCGCTGACGGTGTCGCTGATCGCGGTGTTGATCCCGTTGTTATTCATGAGCGGCCTCGTCGGGCGGTTGTTCCGCGAGTTCGCCGTCACGCTCGCGATCGCGATCGGCATGTCGGCGCTGCTGTCGCTGACTCTCACCGCGATGATGTGCGCGTGGATCTTGAAGCCGCACGACGACGGCACCGGCGTCAGGGTCCCGGTGGGCGCCCACTTCTTCGGGCTCGTTCCATTCTTCGCGCTGCTCCACTTGTTCGACTTGCTCAAGCTGCCGAAGCACTTCGACAACATCTTCAAGCGCGTCACGAACTTCTACGACCGCACGCTGAAGGTCGTGCTGCGCCATCGCAACACCACGCTGCTCGTCACGATCGCCACGCTCGCCGTCACGGTGCTGCTCGCGATCCGCGTGCCGAAGGGGTTCTTCCCGAGCGAGGACACCGGGCAGATCACCGGCGTGACCGAGGCGGCGGCCGACGTGTCATTCGCGCAGATGATGGTGCTGCAGACCCGAGTCGCCGACGTGCTGCTCCAAGACCCCGCGGTTGCCTCGATCTCGTCGTCGATCGGCGCGGACGGCACGAATGCAACCCAGAACAGCGGCCGCTTCTCGATCACGCTGTTGCCGCGCGACGACCGCGACGCGACCGCCGACGAAGTCATCGATCGGCTGCAGGGAAAGCTCAAGGACGTCGGCGGCATCCAGGTCTACCTCCAATCGGTACAAGACCTGACCGTCGACTCGCGGATCAGCCAGACCCAGTATCAATACACGGTCGAAGATCCAGATCCGGTCGAGCTCGGGAAGTGGGCGCCGCAGCTGCTCGAAACGCTGCGCGGATTGCACGAGCTCCGCGATGTCGCGTCGGATCAGCAAGACACGGGACGCGAGGTCCACCTGATCGTCGATCGCGATGCCGCGTCGCGGCTCGGCATCTCGCTGCAAGTTCTCGACGACACCCTATACGACGCGTTCGGGCAGCGCATCGTGTCGACGACGTTCACTCAGCTCAACCAGTACCGGATCATCCTCGAGGTCACCGCCGACGATCAGGCGAACGTTAACGCGCTAGACAAGCTGTACATCCGGTCGGCGACCGGCGTGGCGTTCCCGCTCCGTCAGATCATCAAGCGCGAGGAGCGGCCGACCACGCTCGCGATCGACCACGAAGGCCAATTCCCGTCGGTCACGCTGTCGTTCAATACCGCGCCGGGCGTTTCGCTCGGCGACGCGGTCGCGGCGGTCGATGCTGCAGTCGATCGTCAAAACCCGCCACCTGCGATGCGCGCGCAGTTCGTCGGTGCCGCGCAGGTGTTCCGCGACTCGCTATCGAGCGAGCCGATCCTGATCCTCGCCGCGCTGATCACGGTCTACATCGTGCTCGGCGTCCTCTACGAAAGCTATATCCACCCGATCACGATCTTGTCGACGTTGCCGTCGGCGGGCGTCGGCGCGATCCTCGCGCTCAACATCACCGGTAAGCCGTTCGACATCATCTCGCTGATCGGCATCGTGCTGCTGATCGGCATCGTCAAGAAGAACGCGATCA
>CAZDGY010001302.1:0-1783 GCA_964504685.1 uncultured Kofleriaceae bacterium
GCTTGCGATCCGGCCGGGCGGCGATGCGATCAGCCGCATCACGCTGAGCGCGGTGACCGACTTGCCACAGCCGGACTCGCCGACCACACCGAGCGTGCCGCGAGCGGGGATCTCGAACGACACGCCGTCGACCGCGCGCACCGTGCCGCGATCGGTGCGGAACTCCGTCACCAAGTCACGGATCTCGAGCAGCGCGTCAGCCACGTCGCCCGCAGCGTATCACCCAACTTTCTTGTCAACGCGGAGCAGGGTGCGGGGTTTATAAGGCAGCGTGTCCGAAGCATCGATCATCCCGCTACGCGGCCCCCGAGCGCAGCGGCCACTCGCCGAGCGCGATGACGACGAGCTGATGCTGCTCGTGCGCGCGGGCGCCGCCGATGCGATGGCGGTCGTGGTCGGCCGGTACCACGCCAAGCTCACCAGCTTCTGCGCAAAGCAGACCGGCGATTCGATCGCGGCCGAAGAGCTCGTGCAGGAGGCGTTCCTGCGGCTGTGGCGCAACCGTGCCAGTTACCGCGCCGAGGGCAAGCTCTGCACGCTCCTCTACACCGCCGTGCGCAACCTGTGCGCGAATCACTCGCGGTGGTGGCGGCGGCGCAGCCGGTGGATCCGGCCCGACGGTCCGCGCGCCGCCGGCGAGCAGGAGCCCGCCGCGGAACCGAGTGCAGCACTTCCGAGCGCGATCGACGCGATGATCGAGCGCGAGCGGCTGCGCGACGTCGATGCAGCGGTGCTCGAGCTCGGTACAAAGCAACGCCAGGCGGTGCTGTTACGGTTCGAGCACGGCCTGCCGTACGACCAGATCGCGACGATCCTGGGCACGAACGAGTCGACCGCGCGGTCCCGGGTCCACCTCGGGCTCGCCGCGCTGCGCGCCCGGCTCGCGCTAGGAGCAGTGCGATGACCGCATGTCCCGCACACGAAGAGCTGGTCGAGCTGGTCGACGGCGAGCTCACCGAGAATCGCGCCTCCCGTGTCCGCGTCCACGTCGACGGCTGCGATCGGTGCCGGCGCGAAGTGGCCGCGTACCACCAGCTGGTGTCCGACCTGTCGGCGCCCGTCGCCGCGCGCGCCGGGGCCGAAGGTCGGCTGCTCGCCCGGCTCGAAGTCGGAACGCGTGCGCCCGCCGCTCCGCGCGTGCGATGGCCTGCGCTCGCCGGGATCCTTGGCGCACTCGCCCTCGCCGGCTCGCTCGTAGTCGTGCTGCGTCCGGGCGGCGATGCCGACCAGGAGCTAACGGCGCGTGGTGGCGCGAGCGTGCATTCGCTGGCGCGCGACGTCGATGTCTCGCTTTACGCGAGCCGCGCGGGCCTGCAGCCGCTTCGCGACGGCGCGGCGGTGTCTCCGACCACGCCGTACGCGGTGTCGTATCGCAACCTGGGCGAGCCGGCCTTCGCGCTCGTGTTCGCCGTGGACGCCGCGGGCGAGATTCACTGGATCTCGCCGGCATACCTTGCTGCCGATTCCGATCCGGCGTCGCTGCCGCTCGGCCGTACTGCGCACGATGTCGTGCTGCCGAAGGCAACCGTCTTCGACACCCCCGCGGCTGGATCGCTGCGCGTGTTCGTCGTCATTACTCGTCATCCGCTCCGCGTCTCGGACGTCGAGCACCTCGGCGCAGTGGATCGCGCCGCGCTGACTCGGCGTTGGCCCGAAGCCGACGTGCGCACCCTTACGCTCGACCTCGGGAGGTCGCCATGACCCGCACAATCGTCATGTTGTTCGTCCTCGCGCTCGCCGCCGGACGCGCCGCCGCTGCCGATCACCTGGACGTGCTCGCGCT
>CAZDGY010001303.1:0-1781 GCA_964504685.1 uncultured Kofleriaceae bacterium
CGGAGTCGCGCGGACCGTCGCCGATGGCCGAAGTCTCGCTGACGTTCGACGACGTCGGGTTCTCGCACGAGCAGCTCGAGCTGTCGCGCCACTCCGACATGGCGTCGGCGGAGGCCGCGATCTCCGGGCTCGTGCCCGATGGTGAAGTCGGCGAAGTCGGCGAGGTCGGTGAGGTCGGCGAAGGGGCCGAGCTCGAAGCCGGCGATGCTCCCGACGCGCAGGCCGAACCGGCCGGGACTGCGGGTACGTGGATCGACGCCGACGGCAAGCCGATCGCGTCGCCGCAGCAAGAGGTCGAGCAGCTACTCGCCGACCAGCCGCCCGCGTTCGAGTTCTCGTCGTACACCGAGGTCACGATCACGCGCCGGCTGTACCGCGACGGCACGAGCCAGTACTTCATCAACAAGACGCCGTGCCGACTGCGCGACATTACCGATTTCTTCCTCGGCACCGGCGTCGGCACGAAGGCGTACGCGATCATCGAGCAGGGACGGATCGGCCAGATCGTCAGCTCTCGGCCGCAGGATCGCCGCGCGATCATCGAAGAGGCCGCCGGGATCACGAAGTTCAAGACCAAGAAGAAGGCCGCCGAGAAGAAGCTCGAGCAGACCCGGCAGAACCTCATGCGGGTCTCGGACATCGTGACCGAGCTCGACAAGCGGATGGGCACGCTGCGCCGCCAAGCGCAGAAGGCCGAGCGCTATCGCAAGTACAAGGGCGAGCTGCGCGACATCGAGCTGTGGAAGGCGTCGCATCGTTGGCTCGAGCTCCACGCCGATCACCAGCTCGTCACCGGGCGGCTCGACACGGCGCGCGCCGGCCAAGACGACGCTCGTACCGCGTGGGAGACCAAAGACGCTCACGTGATCGCCGAGCGCGCAGACCTCGCGGTCGAAGAGCGTCGGCTGGTCGCCGTTCAACAGACGATTCACGAGCTCGACAACCGGATCCGGCTCGGCGACAGCAAGATCGGATTCGAGCGGCGCGAGGCCGAGGAGCTCGACCAGCGCAACCAAGTCGCGCGCGGCGAGATCGACGAGATCGGTGCCCAGCGCGAGCAGGGCGCAGAAGAACTAGCGACCCGGCGTGCCGAGCTCGAAGGGCTCGCAGCCGATGTCGAACGCGAAGCGGCCGAGGTCGCCGCTCGCGATACCGCCGCCAGCGACGCGAAGTCGCTCGTCGGCGCGACCCAGACTCAGCTCGACGCCGCGCGGATCGAGCTCGGCCTTCGCCGGACCGAGCTCGCGACGTCGGCGGCCCAGCTCGAAGCGCTGACCCGCCGCCACGAAGAAGCGTCGCGCCGGCTCGAGCGGGTGACGACCGAGACCGAGCAGCACACCGATCGCGTCAAGGAGCTCGAGCGTGAGGGCCGGCGGGTCGACCACGCGTTGATCGCGCTACGCCAGACTCGGCTCGATCTCGGCAGCCAGTCCGAAGGCTTCGGCGCGCGGCGCGAGCTGCTCGCCGACGACGTCGCGCGGGGTGAGGCCGAGGTCGAGACGCTGCGCACCGAGCTGCATCGCCGCCGGTCGCGGCTGACGTCGCTCGAAGAGATCCAGCAGCGCTACGAAGGCTTCCAGCGCGGCACGCGCGCGGTGATGCAAGCGGGCGAGCGCGGCGAGCACGGCTTGCCGGCCGACGCGATCCTCGGGGTCGTCGCCGATGTCGTGCGCGCTCCCGAGCAGATCGAGATCGCGGTCGAAGCCGCGCTCGGCGATCGACTCGGCGGCGTGCTCGTGCGCGGGCCCGAGATCGGCCTGGCGGCGATCGGCTATCTCAAT
>CAZDGY010001304.1:0-1780 GCA_964504685.1 uncultured Kofleriaceae bacterium
GCCGGAGGGCACGCCTACGCTCGACGTCACGAGCCCGGCTCGCGGGTCGACCTCTGACAGCAACCAAGTCACGGTGTCTGGCACCGCAACCCACGCCGCCCAAGTAACGGTCAACGGCAAGACCGTCGCGCCGGGCGCAGACGGCACGTTCGCAACGACGATCGTGCTCGATCCCGGGATCGACATCATCGAGACTCACGCGATCAACGGCAGCGACGACGTCCGCGACGTGCGTTCCGTGCTGTCGGGCTCGCTCGCGCCGACCGATGGCAGCGTCACCTCGCCGGTTGCGGTCTATGCGAGCGCCGCCGCCTTGAAGTCGATCGGCAGCGCGATCGGCGCCGCCGCGAAGGCGATCGATTTCACTGCGGCGGTCCAACCGCTCAACCCGGTCTATGACAACGGCGGCTGCCTCGGCGCCACGATCGACATCACGAACGTCTCGGTCGGATCGATCGACGCGTCGTTGACCCCGACCGCGACCGCTCTCGACACCGCGGTGACGATCGAGGACGTGGTGGTCACGTTGCACGCGAGCTACAAGGTGGCGTGCTTGGGCGGATCGACGACGATCACGGTGAAGGCGACCGCGGCGCACCTCGGCGGCAACCTCGGGGTCAAGGCGCAGAGCGGAACGGTCGCGACCTCGGTCGGCGCGGTGTCGGTCGCGCTCGACGACTTCTCGCTCGATGTCGGCGGCGTCCCAAGCGAGATCGCGAGCCTGTTCGACAGCGTGGTGCGCGGCAAGGTCGAATCGGCGCTGACCTCGGTGATTCACGACAAGCTGCCGGCGATCGCAAACAAGCAGCTCGCGAGCCTCGTCACGAAACCGGTGACCGCGTCGATTCTCGGTACGTCGGCGGCGATCACGGCAGCGGTGACCGACGTGACGCTGTCGCCGACCGGCGTGTACCTCGCAATCGACACCACCATTGCGGTGAGCGGCGGCACCGGAGCGATGGCGCTGTCGCAGCCGATCTTGTTGACACCCGATCTCGTCGACCAAGCGCCGGGCCTCGGCATCGCGATCGCGAACGATGCGGTCAACCAACTGTTCGGCGGACTGTGGGCGGCCGGCGCGTTCGACAAGACGTTGCCGATCGCTTCGGTCGGGCCGCTCGCGGCGATCCTCGATCCGGCCGCGACGACGCTCGATCTGCAACTGTCGCTGCCGCCGACCGTGACGAGCGATAGCGCCGGGCTCGAGCTCGCGATCGGCGATTTGCTCATCACGACGCACGACGATAGTGGCGCGGAGATCCAAGAGGTCGCGCTCTCGCTCGCGACGTCGGTGATGACCGCGCCGAGCCAAGACGGCAAGCTCGTGCTCACCGTCGGTGCGCCCGACGTGCATGCGCAGGTCGTCGCGCAGGCGGCGAGCGTCGCGCGGCCGCTCACCGATAGCGAGGTCGAGGGCATCGTGACCTCGGTGTGGACCATCGTGGGCGACACGGCGAACACCGCGTTAGGCAAGCTGCCGCTGCCCGGGTTCGGCGGCATCGAGCTCGGGGCGCCGACGATCACCGGGCAAGTCGGCTACGTGGTCGCTGACATCGCGGTGCCCTGAGATCACCGGGCAGATCGGCGATATCGCCGCCGAGATCCCGGGCCCCAAGTTGACAAAAGCGACACCGTCCCCACGCAACACATTGCGATTGCTTGTGAATTTACGGCCGACTCTTCTCGCAGGTTGACAGAAGCGACAGCGTCACCTTTGTCAGGTTTCTTCATGTAGCGCCTGGCGGTTGCGAAACACGGGCTGGTCATCCTGGGTTCGTAG
>CAZDGY010001305.1:0-1777 GCA_964504685.1 uncultured Kofleriaceae bacterium
GCCAGAAATCGCCACGGTTCGACGTCCCGCCGCCGACGAGCGCCTCGGTCAGATCCATCGCTTTCTTCGACGTCGCCATCGTGTCGCGCGCGATCGCGAGTCGGCTGCGGTCGGCCGCGATCGCGACGTACGCCGCCGCGGTCTCCGCGATCAGGCTCGTGCGTTGCGCGCGCGCCGATTCGAGCGCCGAAAAGTATTGGTGCAGCTTCGCGTCGGACTGGCTCTTGATCTTGCCGAACAGATCGAGCTCCCAGCTCGCGAGCCCGATCGAGGCCGAATACTCGGTGAACTTGATCGTCTCTTCGCCCGGGATGCCGATGAACTCGGTCCCGCTCACGACGCCCGCGGTGAGCCCGACTTGGGGAAATACGCCGGCGCGTTGGATGCGATACAGCTGACGTGCCGACTCGATGTCGAGAACCGCGCGGCGCAGCGACCGGTTCTGCGCGACGACCTGCGCGAGGATCTGGCGCAGCTTGGGCTCGCGCACGAACTGCTCGACCGTGACATCCGCGGCCTTGCCGTCGCCCTGCCCGCCAGCGATCTGCGCTGCGACCGGCGATGCCGGGCGCTCGTACTTGGGCGCCATCGAGTAGCAACTCGCGAGCGCCGCGACCATCGCGACTCGCCTCACGACTCCACCTGGCGCTTGCCGCGTACGAGCTTGCGGACGAGCACGAAGAACATCGGCACGAACACGATCGCGAGCACCGTACCGGTCAGCGTTCCGCCGACGATGCCCGAGCCGATCGAGACGCGGCTGTTCGCACCGGCGCCGGTCGACACCGCGAGCGGCAACACGCCGGCGATGAATGCGAGCGATGTCATCACGATCGGCCGGAGCCGCAGCCGCGCACCGGTAACCGCGGCGTCGACGAGCGACGCGCCTTTGTGATAAGCGGTCTCGGCGAACTCGACGATCAGGATCGCATTCTTCGACGACAGTCCCATCGTCGTCAGCAGCGCGACACGGAAGTACACGTCGTTCTCCAACCCGCGCACGTTCGCGGCGATCACCGCGCCTACGATCCCGAGAGGGATCACGAGCAACACGGAGAACGGCACCGACCAGCTCTCGTAGAGCGCAGCGAGGCACAGGAAGATCACGAGCAGCGAGATCGCATACAGCGTCAGGGTCTGGCCGCTCGCCATCCGCTCCTGGAACGACTGGCCAGTCCACGAGAACGTCGTACCGGCGGGCAACTGTCCCGCGAGCTTTTCCATCTCGTCCATCGCGGTGCCCGAGCTCGTGCCCGGCGCGCCCATGCCCTGGATCTCGTACGCGGCGAGGCCGTTGTAGCGCGACAACGACTCGGCGCCGCTCGTCCAGCGCGTCGTCGCAAACGCCGAGAACGGCGTCATCTGACCGGTCGCGCCGCGCACGTACCACTGTCCGAGGTCGTCGGGTTTCGCGCGAAACTGCGCGTCGCCTTGGACGAACACGCGCTTGACGCGACCGCGATCGATGAAGTCATTGACGTAGACGCCGCCCCACGCCGCGGTGAGCGTGTTCGTGATGTCACTCGAAGCCAGGCCGTGCGCCGATGCCTTCGCTTGATCGATATCGATCTTGAGCTGCGGCGTCTCCGGCAGATCGCCGCGGCGCACCGCGACGAGGGCCGGATCTTGCGATGCGGCGCCGAGTAACTGGTCGCGGGCTGCGGCGAGTCCGGCGCGATCGGTACCGCCGGCTGCTTGCAGCTCGAAGTCGAAGCCCTCCGATTGGCCGAGGCCTTGGATCGCGGGTGGCGTGAGCGCGAAGATGAACGCGTCGCGC
>CAZDGY010001306.1:0-1776 GCA_964504685.1 uncultured Kofleriaceae bacterium
TACGCCGACGGCACGGTGCGAATCACGACGACCGCCGACGGTGGCCACGAGGTCAAGCCGGTCGGCCGCGGTGCGGTGCGCATCGATCTACTCATCCATGCGCCGCGCGATGCGCGCGTCGACGCGGCGGCGGCTGCGGGCAAGCTCGAGCTCGTCAACATGGATGCCGGCGGCGAGCTCGACACGTCGTCGGGCGCGATCTCGGTGCTCAACGTTCAAGGCGCGCTCGTCACGCACACCGTAACCGGGCCGATGACGATCGCGGAGGCGTTCGGCTCGGTCGATGCGCAGACCGTGGCCTCGAACCTCAACCTCGACGGCATCGGCGGCGAACGGCTGATCGCTTCGGCGGGTCACGGCACGATCGCCGGCCGGCGCGTCCGGTCGCGCGACATCGAGCTGACCACGACCGACGGCAAGATCGTGCTCGAGGCCGAGGCGGCGTTGCGCGGTCACCTCGTGGTCTCGAGCCTGCGCGGCGACGTCACGGTACGGTTGCATCGCAAGGGCGCGCTCGTCGTGCAAGCGCGAGGCGTCAAGGTCGATCTGGGTGGACAGGCGCAAACCCAGCCGAATGGGTTGGTCGTCTGGAACGACGGGCAGCCACCAGCTGGCGAGTTGCCGACGCTCGTCGAGCTTCGCTCGCGCTACGGCGCTGTTCAGTTCGCGGTCGTGCAATAGCCAGCTCTGCCGACTCGCGGTACCCTGGGCGGGATGGATGAGCCGGTTCCGGCACGGGTACGCGAATACGCCGAACAGGCGGTCGAGTACGTGCGTCGCGCGCTCGGCGTCGCGCTCGAGTACGACAGCAACACGCTGCCGCTGCTCGACCACTACCTGCGGACCGTCCCGGGCGAGCAAACCGCGACGCTCGAGCTCGTGATCTCCACCGCCGGTGCATATTTCGGCGAGGTCGTCCGCCGGAGCATCGGCGGCCGGTGGGAAGCCGGCGGCAAGGAATCGGACTGGCGGATGGTCCTGCCGACCGGGCTGTCGTTCTCGCCGATGGGGATCGTCGCCTCGGCGATCGCGCAGGCCGACCTCGATGACCTCGACTCCGAGTTCGAGGCGCCGCCGCGGATGAAGCCGTACGTCCAGAGCGCGCTCGAGCGGATGGGCGAGGTCTCGGTCGAGGACTACTATTCCCTGTGCGGCCGGCTCGACACGCTCGAGCACCTGCACGAGGTGCTGGTCGCGGTCGCAGCGCAGATGATCGGCGGCGCCGAAGACCCCGAGGCCGAAGGGGCGCCACACGAGCCGGTCGCCGACGAGCCTTCGGGCGGCGTTCCGGTTAACTAGCGCTGCTGAGTTTCTTGCCATCCTCTGGTATGACCCTCGGATGGCAAGGGGTACCCGCGCGCCGTCTCAGCACGCCTACCGTGGCGCGGTCGGCCACACGCAGACTGCGAACATCCACGTCTCGACCTCGAAGGGCGATGTCGTCGCGACGGTCTATACCGCGATCGACGCGGTCGATAACCCCGAGCTGGTAGCGCGGTTCCACGCCGACGAGCTCAACGTGATCGCGACGCCGGGTGGCGAGCCGGTGCGCGCGGCGGTGCCGGTCGTTTACCACGACTCGGCGGCCGAGCTGATGGTGCTCGTGCTGAGCGACGCGCACCGCCATCGCGAGCTCGACGAGCGGATCGCGTTGCTCCAGCGGCTGCGCGACGACGTGTCGCCGATTCCCAGCTACGTCAAAGACTTCGCGGTCGTGTTAGGCACCGCCGGGCTGCGCGCGTATCTCGAGCTCCGCGCCGTAGAAGCGCTCGTCAA
>CAZDGY010001307.1:0-1771 GCA_964504685.1 uncultured Kofleriaceae bacterium
GAAGATCGAGAACACGAGCGCGACCGCGGTTAGCGCCTTCTCGCCGCCGGACAGCTGCTCGACCGTCGCGTTCTTCTTGCCGGGCGGCTGCGCGAAGATCTCGACCCCAGCCTCGAGCAAATCGACGCCCTCGCCATCCTCGCCCGCACCCGCGAGCGATAGGTGCGCCTGGCCACCGCGGAACAACCGCGGAAACACCTGCTTGAACGTGGCGTTGACCGCCGCGAACGTGTCCTTGAACAGCTTGCGGCTGGTCTTGTTGATCTTGTCGATCGCGCGCGCGAGCTGGTCGACCGCGCTCTCGAGGTCGATCTTCTGCGAGCTCAAGAACTCGAACCGCGAGCTGACCTCGGCGAACTCGTCGATCGCGGTCAGGTTGATGTCGGTGCCCATGCGCTCGAGCAGATCGCGCAGCTCGACCAATCGCGCCTCTTCGACCTCGCCGATGTGCGGCCGTAGATGGTGCTCGTGCAGGATGTCCGGCACGTCGATCTGATAGCGCTCGGCGATCCCGTCGACCAGCACTTGCCGGGTCATCGCGAGCTGGCCGGCGCGCAGCTCGAGCTGGCCGACTTCGGCCGCGAGCTCGTCTGCGGTCCGCCGCAGCTCGCGCGCCGCGAGCTCGACCTCGGTCAACGCGGTGAGTCGCGCGTCGTAGGCGAGCCGGCCACGATCGAGCTCGCCGGTCTCGACATCGCGCTGCGCGCGCACGCCATCGAGCTCGGCCGCCAGCGCATCGCAGCCATCGCGCAATTCGCGCGCCCGTTGCGCGGCTTCTTCGATCTCGGCGGCGAGTCGGTCGGCCCGGGTCGCGAGCTCGGTATCGCGCGCCGCGAGGCGCAAGGTCTGAGCTTCGGCCGCCGCGCGTTTCTCACCGAGCTGCGCCGCGCGGACGCGGGCCTCGGTGAGCGCGAGCGTCAGCGCTTCGAGCTCGTCGCGCTGGCGCGTCAGGTCGGACGTGAGGTCGAGCTGGACGCGCTCGAGCTCGTCGATCCGCGCCGCCGCGGCGAGCTGGATGTCGCGCGCGGTCGTGTTATCCGCCGCGATCGCGGCGAGGCGTTGGTCGAGCTCGTGCTGCTCGGTCGCAAGCTGGCCGAGCCGATCGCGATGGCGCTCGAGCTCGCCGCGCACGCGCGCGTCGTCCTTCTCGTGGCCCATGATCGCGACGTCGCCTTCGTGGGCCTGGCTCTGCAGCCCTTCGAGCGCCTTGACGACCTGCTTGAGCTCGGTCTTCGCGGTGACGAGCTTGGCCATCGCCTCGGACAGGTCGTGCTCGAGCCGGCCGACGATCTCTTCGAGCTCGCGGATCTCGCGCTTCTGCGCGAGCACGCCGGAGCCTTGCGCATCGCGCGAGCCGCCTGCGACGACGCCGTCTTCGTCGATCACATCGCCTTCGAGTGTGACCAGCCGATCGGTCACGCCGAGCTCGTGGAGCGCGAGCGCGCGATCGAGGCCATCGACCACGACGGTCGAGCCGAGCAACCGCCGGCCGACCGACTCGTAGCCGTCGGTAAAGCCGACGAGGTCGGACATCTTGCCGAGCACGCCCTCACCCGCCGCCGCGTTCGCGACCGACGCGGCGACTAGCTCGCTGCGATCTTCAAACTCGATCGAGCCGCGCGCACCCTCGCTCCACGACGGGCTCATCCACGACGCAGCGCCGCCCTCACCTTCGAACGCCATCGACACGGGCGACGGCGTGGACGCGGTGGGGTCGACCGCCACCGGCAGCGCGCTGCTTCCCCCTTCGGGGGGCCCCTCGGACCAAGGT
>CAZDGY010001308.1:0-1770 GCA_964504685.1 uncultured Kofleriaceae bacterium
CCGGAAGCAGCAGCCGCTCGGCTGCGAAAAAGTCATCGCAGCTGGCAACGACCGCAAGGTCGCCGGCGATTGGAATCCGCACCCAGACGGACACCGGGCGCCGGCCGAGGTTGGCGAGCGCCGCCGCGTGCAGCTCGTCGAGTGACACGCCGAGATCGTCAGGCGCGAAGCTGAACGTCTGCGGGTGATCGTGGCCATAGAAGATCCGCGGCGATTGCGGCTGGGCGTCGAGGTCGCGGTGCGCGACGCCGGGCTGGATCGCGTAATGCCGCCCCTTGAGCAGCGGCATTACGGTCAAGAGCTCGACGGGCACGGTCTTCATCGCTGCGCGACGCTACGTGCAGGCTGTTCGACCGGTCAAGCAACGTTGATGTTGCAGCACCTGGTCCCTGCGAGGTGCAAACCGTCAGGCATTGCCTGTTGCCTGCCGCCTGTGGATCAATTCCTCAGGACGACGGCTTGTCGTGCTTCGAGTGAGACACCGGCCGCGGCTCGTCACCGAGATATTCCCAGTGCCACGCTTCGCCGGGAACGGTGCGGTGAAAGCCGTAGCTCGCGCCGTGCTTCTGTAGCCACTTATAGGCGTCGGGGTCGGTCAGCACGAGGTCGAGCGCGCGTCCGCTCTCGTGGTTCGAGTAGCCCGGCGGCGCGGCGAGGTTGCCCTTGCCGTTGCAGTAGTCTTTGTAGAGCTTCGCTTGCTTCGCGTAGCTGCGGAACCCGCTGCGGATCTCGAGGTGGACGCCCGCCTTGCGCGCGGCGCGTTGCATCGTGCGGAACGCCTTCGCGGTGCGGACCTCGACGTCCTTGCCGTTGATGTCGGTGAGCTTGACCGCGGTCTTCTCGCCATCGACGTAGCCGGCTCCGGTCCGCGCGCTCGCTACGCCGGCGGCGCAGACGATAAGGGCGATCACCGCGAACCGACGCATGGAAGCCGACTCTGCAACGAAAGCGCCGCCGCGGGCAAGAACGCGATCACGCTTTTGACGGCGGCGACTGAGCGGCCTTGATCGCATCGCGTCCGGCGAAGCAAGGACGCGATGTCCTTACCGCGAAGGAACCCCTTTGGCGGGCTCGCGGTCGTCGAGATCCTGCGGCAGCTCGAGCTCGCGCGAGCCGATCCAGCCCTTGCGACGAAACCACCACAGGCAGCCGACCGCGACGAACAGCATGAGCCCGAGCGCCGCGGGGTAGCCCCACGTCGTATGCAGCTCGGGCATGTGCTCGAAGTTCATGCCGTACACCCCGGCGATGAACGTGATCGGCAACATCACGGTCGCGATCAGCGTCAGCGTCTTCATGATGTCGTTCATGCGATTGCTCTGGACGCTGAGGTACGCCTCGAGTGCGCTCGTCACGAGATCGCGGTAGCTCTCGACCAGATCGTTGACCCGCAGGAAGTGATCGTAGACGTCGCGAAAAAACGGCGTCGCCTCGGGCGGAATTTCCGGCAGCTCGCCGCGTGCGAGCCGCAGCAGGATCTCGCGCTGGTGGATGCTCATCCGACGCAGCTCGAGCAAGACCCGTTTGAACTTCAAGATCCGCCGCAGGATCGGCGGTCCTTGCTTCGTGCCGGCGTAGCGCAGCACCTGGTTCTCGAGCTCCTCGATCTCGCCGTCGAGGTCGTCGATCACCGGCATGTACTTGTCGACCGCGTGATCGAGGATCGCGTGCGCGAGCCAGGCCGGGCCCTTGGCGAGCAACCGCGGCGTGCGCTCGAGCTCGGCGCGGACATCCTCGACCAGGCCGTTCGGATCGTGGGTGATGACGAAC
>CAZDGY010001309.1:0-1766 GCA_964504685.1 uncultured Kofleriaceae bacterium
GGCGCGACCGCGTCGTTCGTCGGCTTCAATGCGAACGGCAACATGCTCGGTAAAGCGACGCTTACCGGGATGTACCAGAAGAAGAAGTAACGAGCTTCGCGCGCCAGCGCGTCATGTCATCGTACTCGTCGTGCCACGCCGGCTCGTCGCGCCACACCGCGAGCGCTTGATCGGCGAGCGCGATCGCGCGAGCGCGATCCGGCACGATGTGAGACAGCTGCGCCAAGCCTTGGGCCGCGTACGTCGCAGCGCCGCCGGCTTTCTGGGTCGCGGCGATCGCGTGCTCGAGTAGCCCGATCGCTTTATCGCGTTGGTGGCGATCGACGAGCACGTCGGCGAGCGCACGCTCGACATCCGCCGTACGCGGATCCTCGGCGCCGTAGGTCGCGCGCGCGTCGTCAAGCGCGGTCGTCAGGAGCGCCTCTGCCTGGTCGGTGCGCCCGAGCGATTCCGCGCTCGAGCCAGCGTGCGTGCGCGCGAAGATCAGCTCTTCGGCGCGCGGCCCGAGCTTGCGCTCGAAGATCTCGGCGGCGGCGAGGTTGTCAGCGAGCGCGCCCTCCCAGTCCTGCCGTCTTTCGCGGACCGACGAGCGGAGGTTGAGTGCCGTGCCGACCGCCGGGTGCGTGCGGCCGACCGTCGCGTACAGGATGTCGAGCGCTTCGCGGATGTGGGCATCGCACACATCGAGATGGCCCTGATCGAGCTCGATGAAGCCTCGGCCGATCAAAGCCTCGGCGGTCGCCGGGTCTCGATCACCGACCGCCTCGCGCGCGATCGACAGGGCGAGCTGCGCCTCGGCGAGCGCGTGGTCGAGGTCGCCGAGATGATAGAGCGCTTCGGAGTAGATGCCGTGCAGGTGCGCGGCCTCGATGCCGTGGTTCGCGTTGGCCTGAGGAAGCAGCTGCTCGAAGAGCGCGCGCTCACCGGCGAAATCAGCGCGTGCCGCGGCGGCGGAGATCAGCGCCCGGGTCGCGAGCTGTTGCCGATACGGATCGTCGCCGGCAAGCGCGTGCGCGGCGCGAGCGTGCTCGGCGGCGCCTGCGAGATCGGAGCGCTGCCACGCGCGAGACGCCGAGGCCGCGTGCCAAGACGCGCGCAACATCGGCGGATCGCCGGCGCGATCGATCGACCAGCTCGCTTGCGAGAACGCGAGATCGATCGCGCTCCCATCGAGTCGCGCTTCACCGCGTGCGATCGCGAGGCGCAGCCAGCCGCGAGCGGCGGTCGTGAGATGGCCATGGCGTTCGGCGAGCTCGACCGCGCGCTCGAGCGTGGCGAGCCGCTCGGCGCTGCCGAGATCGGTGCGCAGCGTGCCTTCGTCGAGCAAGCGCTCGGCCTCGAGCGGCCCGTTCGCCGGCAGATCGACGCTCCACGGATGGCCGGCGAACGCGGCGAACCGAGCGCCGGCGAGCTTTTCGCGATCGCTATCGAGCGCGGTCCGCGCCTCGGCCGTCGTCGGTTGGAGTACGACGTCGAGTTGCGCCGCACGCGACATGCAGGTCGAGACCCACGGAAGATCGAGCGCCTGATCGAGGTGGTCGTAGCTCGACCATGTCGTCGCGAATGCTCGGCCGAACGCAGCTTCGACGATCGCTTGGTCGTGGCGGCACGCGATCCACGCGCGACGGGCTTCGTCGCTTTGCTGACACGCAGTCGGTTGCAACGCGACGATCTCGCGATCGCGCGCCGCAAGCCGCTCGGACACTCGGGCGATCACCCACGCCGGAGCCACGGCGTGCTCGTGCCAACCGGAGGTCGCCTGCGCG
>CAZDGY010001310.1:0-1764 GCA_964504685.1 uncultured Kofleriaceae bacterium
GGGGTTGCAGGAGGGATCGGGCGAGCGCAGCTCGAGCCGCTTGGCCTTCGGCGAGCTCGAGTACATCGGGATGCGGACCGACGCCGAGCGGTTGCGCGCCGAGTACGCGAGGTTGACCGGCGCCTCGTAGCCCGGGACCAGCCGGCGATAGCTGTTCGTCGTCGGGTTCGCGAACGCGCAGATCGCGGCGGCGTGCTTCAACAAGCCGCCGATGTAGAACAGCGCCATCTCGCTCATGCCCGCGTAAGCATCGCCGGCGAACAGCGGCTTGCCGCCCTTCCACAGCGACTGGTGCGTGTGCATGCCCGAGCCGTTGTCGCCGAATAGCGGCTTCGGCATGAACGTCGCCGTCTTGCCGTGCTCGCGCGCGACGTTCTTGACGATGTGCTTGTACCAGAGCACCTGGTCCGCCATCTTCACGAGCGTGTCGTACTTCATATCGATCTCGGCCTGACCGGCGGAGGCGACCTCGTGGTGGTGGGTCTCGATCACGATGCCGACCGCCTGCATCGTCATCACCATCTGGGTGCGCAGATCGGTGAGCTGATCGGTCGGGCCGGCGACGCAGTAGCCGCCCTTGGTCGGCGGCTTGAAGCCCTTGTTGCCGCCGCCTTCGCTGCGCTTGTTGTTCCAGCCGGCTTCGTCGGAGTCGATGTTGAAGAACGAGTTGTTCGGCTCTTCGCTGTATTGGATCGAGTCGAAGATGAAGAACTCGGCCTCGGGACCGAAGTACGCGGTGTCGGCGATCCCGGTCGACTTCAAGTACGATACGGCGCGCTTCGCGAGCGAGCGCGGGCAGCGCATGTACGACTCGTGCGTGATCGGATCGACGACATCACACAGGATCGACAGCGTCGGCGTCTTCAAGAACGGATCGAGGATCGCGGTCGCTGGATCCGGCCGCATCAGCATGTCCGACGAGTTGATCGCGCGCCAACCGGCGACCGAGCTGCCGTCGAAGCCGAAGCCCTCTTCGATGCCCTCTTCGAGCCGCTCGATCGGATACGTCAGGTGCTTCCACTGGCCGAGGAAGTCGACGAACTTCGCGTCGATCATCTTGATGTTGTGCTTCTTGACGTACTCTTTTAGCTCGGTCGGGCTCATGTGCGTGTCTCTCCTTAGACCTTAGATGGCGTCCTCACCGGTCTCACCGGTGCGGATCCGAATCACTTCGTCGACGGGCGTGATGAAGATCTTGCCGTCGCCGATCTTGCCGGTGCGCGCGGCTTCGCTGATCACCGTAACGACCTGCTGCACGTTGTCGTTCGGCACGATGATCTCGACCTTCACCTTCGGCACGAAGTCGACGACGTACGCCGAGCCTCGATAGACCTCTTTTTTGCCGCCGGTGCGTCCGAAGCCTTTGACCTCGGTGACCGTCATGCCGTGCACACCAATTTCGGCGAGGCGCTCTTTCACCTCGTCGAGCTTGAACGGCTTGATGATCGCCTCGACCTTCTTCATCCCGAGATCGTTAGCCCACCTATTGTTTCGTGTGGGTTTCGCGTCGGGAAAAAGTCGAGATCACTCCCCCGCTTCGCGGGATTCGTTCGCCGCGGGGAGTTTTCGGCCCTTGCTTCGTCGGGCCGGAAATCGATCGGTGCGGCTCACTCCCGGAGCTTGGCGCGGAATGCGTCGATCCGACGGGCCTCGTCGTCCATATCGGTCGCGTGGTACTGGATGAAGTTGGCGAGGTTGTTCCATTCGCCTTCGAGCACCGCGCCGTTCTTCGCCTTGAAGCCGTCGTACTCCCGCTTGACCGCT
>CAZDGY010001311.1:0-1754 GCA_964504685.1 uncultured Kofleriaceae bacterium
ATCGCCGCGACGGTGTCGATGTGGTGCTGGGCCTGGTCGTTCACAGCGTCGACGACCCGCACCACGATCGTCGATGCATCCAGGGCAGCGAGCAGCCGCGCGCCGGTACGCTCGAGAAAATCGGCGACATCGCCGGACAGCGAAGCGTCGCGCCACAGTTGGCCATCGAGTGCCACCCCCACGAAATATCATGACGAGCCACGATATTTCTAGAAACTCACGAGATTTCGTAATCTCTGTTATAACGGACGACGCTCCATCACGGGCTTACACGGTGGCCTGGTCGATGCACCGTGGCGCCGCGTGTCCAAGCCCGCGCTCGTCGTCAGCCTCGCGCTCGCGTTCGGGCTGGGCTGTGGCGATACCGGTGACGGCGCGTCAGTCGAGCTGCTGAACGTCTCGTACGACCCGACGGTCGAGCTGTATCAGGACCTCGATGCCGCGTTCGCCGCTGCATACGAGGCGAGTCATCACGTCGCGGTCGCGATTCGCCAGTCGCACGGCGGATCCGGCAAACAAGCCCGGTCGGTGATCTGGGGCCTCGATGCCGACGTCGTGAGCCTCGCACTCGCCGGCGACATCGATGCGATCGCGGCGAAGGGCTTGGTCGCGAAGGACTGGCAGAGCCGCCTGCCCGAGCACGCGACGCCGTACACCTCCACCATCGTGTTCGTCGTCCGCAAGGGCAACCCGAAGCGCATCGCGGAATGGGATGACCTCGTGCGCGACGACGTCGAGGTGATCGCGCCGAATCCGAAGACTTCGGGCGGGGCGCGCTGGGCGTATCTCGCGGCTTGGGGCCACGGTCTGCAACGGGGAGGCGAGGCCGGCGCCACCGAGTTCGTGCGCGCGCTGTACCACCACGTGCCGGTGCTCGACTCGGGTGCGCGCGGTGCGACGACGACGTTCGTCGAGCGCGGGATCGGCGACGTCTTGCTCGCGTGGGAGAACGAAGCGTATCTCGCGCGGGCACAGGCGCCGGACGAGATCGATATCGTCGTGCCGGCGCGCAGCATCCTCGCCGAGCCGCCGGTCGCGGTCGTCGACCGCAACGCCGCTAGTCATGGCACGACCCAAATCGCGCGTGCGTTCCTCGAGTTTCTCTACACCGACGCGGCGCAAGACATCATCGCGCGCAACCACTATCGGCCGCGCTCCGTGACCGCCGCCGCAAAGTTTCCGCTGCCGGCGCTCGAGTTGTTCACGATCGACGACCTCGGCGGCTGGGCTGCGGTCCAGCAGAAGCACTTCGCCGACGGCGGAGTGTTCGACTCGATCTACGAGAGATAGCCATGGCACGCCGTGTACTCCCCGGATTCGGTCTGTCGCTCGGCATCACGCTCGCGTACCTCGGGCTGCTCGTCGTGATTCCGCTGTCGACGATCGTACTCGAGACCTCGTCGATGTCGCTCGCCGAGCTGTGGCGCACGATCTCGTCGGACCGCGCGCTCGCGTCGTTCGCGCTGTCGCTCGGTGCGTCGCTGATCGCCGCGACGCTCAACGTCGGTTTCGGGCTCGTCGTCGCATGGGTGCTGGTTCGCTACGACTTTCCGGGGCGGCGCATCGTCGACGCGTTCGTCGACCTGCCGTTTGCGCTACCGACCGCGGTCGCCGGCATCGCGTTGACCGCGACGTGGGGCCCGCACGGGGTGATCGGCCGTTATTTGCACGCGATCGGGATCGAAGCGGCCTACTCGCGCCTCGGTGTCGTGATCGCGCTGACGTTCATCGGCCTGCCATTCGTCGTGCGCAGC
>CAZDGY010001312.1:0-1753 GCA_964504685.1 uncultured Kofleriaceae bacterium
CTACGTTCAGCCATTTACCGTGTGGGCGGCTTCGATGACCTCAATGCGGGCATCCGCCGACATGGTTACGGAGTGCCTGTCGATCTACCAAGCAGAGAACGATCGCCTGGATCTAGTCGATCGCGAGTTCTGCGTAGCCAGCAATGCGCCACGCACGTTTGTATTCAGTGTTGCCAGCTTGTATGAGAATGTGAGTCATCGCATTTTCGGTAGCACCGACGCGCACGGGCAGGTCATGGCACTCGCGTCTTGCGCGAAAGAGGGCTCGGGCGTTGTTCAGCCCTGCGACATAGCGACCATCACTCCGACCTCGGTTGCCTTCCACAACGACTGGCAGCATCGCGTGCCATGGAAGGCGGACGATGAGGAACTCGCCGCCCTCGCTGCAGCTTGTCAGTCGGCAACGGAAGACACACTACTTGCGTACGCACGGCGGGCCGCCAAATTGACAAAGTTGCCCGCGCTATGCGTAGCAGGCGGCTCTTTCCTCAACATTCCTTCGAATAGTCGAATCGCACAGTCGGGTGTGTTCGACGACTACTTCGTCCCAAGTGCGCCGCACGACAGTGGCATTGCGATCGGCTGCGCATTCCTTGGTGACTCCCAAAAGACCCGTCAATCACGCCGCCGGCAGCGGAGCCCCACAGACCGGCTCGGTTCCAAACCGACTCCGCAGGAGATCGACGCGGCACTGGACGGCGTCAACCTTCTCGTGCGTTCGCGGGCTGTTGAAGTTGGCGACCTCGCCGCGAGGCTTGGTGCAGGTGCGATCGTCGCGCGGTTCTCCGGCCGGGCTGAATTTGGGCCGCGCGCACTTGGCGGTCGCAGCTTGCTCGCGTCCCCGTTCGACGCCGTGACGAAGGACCGGCTGAATCAGATAAAGGGTCGCCAGCGTTGGCGCCCGGTCGCGCCTGTCGTGCGGGCAGCCGATGCTGCGGCGTACTTCGACGGCCCCGCCAGTCCGTACATGAGCTTCACACACCAGATCAGACCTGAATGGCGCGGACGTCTTCGGGCCCTAGAGCATCCCGACGACACGACCCGCGCACAAACGCTCCCACAGGGCGAGGATCCTTTCCTCGAAGCGCTGCTGACCGAGTTCGGCCGACGCACCGGAGCCTCGGTTCTCGTGAACACGTCGTTCAACGGCAAGGGCGAACCGATCGTCGAAACGGTCGAGCGCGCCATTGAATTCTTTCTTGCATCACCGGATGTCGACGTGTTGGTGCTCGGTGACCGATTGGTCGAGCGGGCCGGCGCATGGGCCGATGGCCGGTGGCCAGATGTTAATCTTTCGCTTCGTGCCGGTGCCCTAGTGCACCTGGCGATCGCCGCTGACCGAGGCTGGGTCACCTACAAGAGTGTGACTGTCGACGTGCCCTGCGCGGTCGTCCCTCTCCTAATCGCCCTTCAGGATTCACTGCCAGTTCGTAGGTTGCGAGACTGCTACGCCGACATTGAGTCAGCCCTGTGGTCACACATTTACCGGCTGATCGAGCTTGGCATCATCGGCGCGACAACGACCGCCGAGGTCGGTGCGCGCTGTGCCACGGGCGATAGCAACATTGTCGTATGAGTTCCAGAGGCGGATCCTCCTCGCACGACTTACCGTCGAAGCGAAGCGACCTGGCATAGGGATGACAAGCTCATCACAAGCGTCTTCGCCAGGTCTTCAGGCGCGCCTGGGGGTTTTTCTGTGAGGGGGGACTTGAACCCCCGCCTCCATGCACTGTGGCCGCGCGACCAGATCCTT
>CAZDGY010001313.1:0-1751 GCA_964504685.1 uncultured Kofleriaceae bacterium
GGGGACGGTCCTCGTCTCGGTCGACCACGCGGCCGTCAAAGTGATCGCGCTGTTCCCTGCGATCGAGCAGTTTGGATGGCTCGATGCGCACACGCTGGTCGGCCTCGAGGTTGCGGACGACGGAACGGTGCGATCGATCGTCCGGATCGTCGACGGCGCCCAGGTCGAGGCGATCGCGGTGGCGCGCGCAGATTGGCCGCACGATGCGCGGCAGACTCGACTGATGTTGGCCGAGCACGACGAGGTGTGGCTCGCGGACTGCGAAGATCGGAGCGATGCCGATGCTTGCGAGGACAAAGCGTTCCGCCGCGTCCGACCCGCGGCGCGCAGCACGACGTCCAAGCGACCGCAGGCGATCGATGCTCGAGTGGTGTCGCACGCAAGCTGGGACACGTGGCCTCTCCCGCCGACGGTCACCGCGATGCCCAGCGTTCGGGTCGACATCGCGCGCCCCGAGCACCCGTTCGGTCCGGGCCACCCACCGGAGATCGTCACGTGCTCGAGCCACGCTAGCAGCGCAACGTATCCATCGCCCGAGTTTGCAAGCAGCGGCGATGGCTTCGAGGTTCACGGTGTGCGGTGGATCGCGATCGCGCCCGCGCTCTACGAGCTCGACGGCGTGAAGTACAATCCGATCGACGAAGGACAACTCGTGAAGTTGTACTTTCATCCTTGCGACGCGACGCCGATGGATGGCTATGCCTGGCTTGGCGGCGCGCGATGGGCGAGCCGCCAAGATCATACCTGGACCGTGTACGACGGCGAGCACGCGATCGGCACGTTCGAAGCCTCGGGTCCGCTGCGAGCGAACCTGTGGTGATGTCGCGCCATCGTCGGCATTCGCTGTACGCTCCTCGGCAGTGCGTAGTGCGGCCGTCGTTGCCTGGCTCGGCTTGCGGCGTCGAAATCTGTAATGGCATCGACGACGATTGTGACGGTGTGATCGACGAGGGCTGCCCGTGCACCGGCTTCGAGTCGACCTTTCCGACCGAAGACGTCTCGGATAACGCGCAGCTCGTGTGGACCGGGAACGGCTATTTCGAGCTCGCGAGTGATGCGACCAACGAGATCCTCGTGCCGGTCGACCCACTCGGCGCGGTCGGCACAGCACAGCCGATCGCTCCGAAGTCGCAAGCGCTGTCGGTCACCGGCGACAACACGATGGTGTGGACTGGCTCCGAGCTCGCGGTGGTCTGGGCCGACGCGACCTCGCAGGCGGTGATGTTCGAACCGTTCGACGGCGCCGGTGTCTCGCTCGCGCCGGCGATCAGCCTCGGGTCTTCGCCCGCCGGCACGTATCCACAGATCGTGTCGGCCAATGGTCGACTTGGCATCGTGTGGGCCGACCCTACGCGCGCGTTCCACACCCTCGAGGTCGCCCCGGATGGAACGCCGCTCGGCGCCGAGGTCGTCTACGGCGGAGCGACCGGCGTGATGTTCGCCGCTGCCCCCGACGGCAGCAACTACATCGTCGTGGGGTTCGACGCGGCCGGCACCGACACCGTGTATCTCCTCGATCCGGTGGCGATGCTCGCGACCGGACAGCCGGTGACCTTCGCCGGTACGCGCGCGACTGCGATCGTCGCCCGAGGCCCGAGCGGCTACCTGTTGGTGCTGACCGACCTGACCTCGGTCGCCGGCCAGGTGTTTGCGCCCGATGGCGCGGCGAGCTCCGGGGTGCTTTCGCTCGGGCCATCCGCGGGCTCGCTCGCCGCCGCTTCGGTGTCCGGATCGTCCGAGCGTTTCGTCGC
>CAZDGY010001314.1:0-1750 GCA_964504685.1 uncultured Kofleriaceae bacterium
CCCGCAACATCTGAGCCGCCATTCCGCCGGCGCGCGCTCCGAGCGCGAGCGCGCGTGCGACGTCGTAGCCGGAGCGCAACCCTCCCGATGCGATCGTGACGAGTCCGGAGCTCGCACACGCGGCGACCGAGACCGCCGTCGGAATGCCCCAGTCCCACAGCTCGCCTCCGAGCGCGGCTGCAGCGCTGTCGGCTTCGGCGCGCACCGCTTCGACCGCGACCCAGCTCGTGCCACCTGCGCCCGCGACATCGACGGTGTGAACCCCAACCCCGATCAGCTGACGCGCGGCGTGCGGCGAGAGCCCACAGCCGGTCTCTTTGACGATGATCGGCAACGGCGACGCCGCGACCAGCATCGCGATGCCGGCGACGACGCCGCGGAAGTCGCGATCCCCGCGCTCCTGGATCAGCTCCTGCCCGGCGTTGAGGTGCAGCGCGATCGCGTCGGCGCCGATCCGCTTCGCGAGCTCGACGACCCGGGTCGGTCCCCACGTCGCGGCTTGAACTGCGCCGACGTTGCCGAGCAGCACGACCGAGGGCGCGACATCGCGAATCTGAAACGTCGCGGCGAGCTCCGGATGCTCGGCCATCGCGCGTTGCGATCCGAGCCCGAGCGCGACGCCCGCCGCTTGCGCCGCGCGCGCGAGATCGCGATTGATCGCCGCGGCCTCCGGTGTGCCACCGGTCATCCCGCTGATCACGAGCGGGGCGGCGAGCTTGCGGCCGACGAGCTCGATCTCGAGGTTGATGTCTTCGAGTGCGAGCTCGGGCAACGCCTGATGGACGAGGTGAACGTCTTCGAGCAACGTCGAGCGCACGAACTCTGCGCGCCCGGATGCAGCGACCTCGAG
The DNA here is from genome assembly GCA_964504685.1 of uncultured Kofleriaceae bacterium. Taxonomy (GTDB): domain Bacteria; phylum Myxococcota_A; class Polyangia; order Haliangiales; family Haliangiaceae; genus JABFXX01. The sequence goes on from CAZDGY010001314.1 coordinate 851, forward strand.
ATGGTCGGCCTTGCGCCGCGAAATCGCGGAGTCGTTCGGATCCGACACGCGGCTGTTTTATCACCGATAGATCGCGTACAGCACGCAGATCGCCGCTGCTAGCGCGGCACCGAGCGCCCACGGATCCCGGATGATCGCGTCGGTCGGGGGCTCGTCTTTGGGACGCCACAGGGCGAGCGATAGGAACCGCGCGATGCCGAGCGCGACGAACGGCGACGAGTAGACCAGCCGATCGGTGTGAAAGAACGCAATGGTGCGCGCATCGATCGTATAGGCGACATACGCGCCGACCGTCGCGAGCGAGATCACGTACATCGCCGTGCGCACGACCGGCAGCCGATATCCGGCGAGCGACGCGCGGGTCGACGTTCCGGTGCCTGCGCGCTCGGCCCACGCGAGCTCGTGCGCGCGCTTGCCGAGACCCAAGAAGATCGCGAGCAGGGCGGTGCAAGCGAGCAGCCACTCCGACGCCGGCACGTCGATCGCGAACGCGCCGCCCAAGACGCGCAGGATGTAACCGGCTGCGACGAGCGCGATGTCGACGAACGCGACGTGCTTGAGCGACACGCTGTACGCGATGTTCTGCGCGAGATAGATGACCGCGCACACCGCGAGCCGCCAATCGAGCCAGATGCATGCGCCGAGCGCAGAGACTGCGAGCACGATCGCGGTCGCGAGCGCCGCTCGCTCCGACAGCTCGCCCGCCGCGATCGGCCGCTTGCATTTGATCGGATGCAGGCGGTCGGCGGCCACATCTCGCACGTCGTTGAATGCATAGACCGCGCCGGACAGCGCGCAGAACGCCGCGAACGCGATCGCAGTCCGCCACGCGTACGTCGCATCGGTGAGGTGGCGCGAGAACACGAGCGCCGCCGCGACGAACAGGTTCTTCACCCACTG
>CAZDGY010001315.1:0-1750 GCA_964504685.1 uncultured Kofleriaceae bacterium
ATGCGGGAACCATCAGGTGCGGATTCAGTCACGCAAGCATGATGGCGGTCGCCTTTCGGCCCAGACAAGTGGTCACCCGAACCGTCGAGGCCTGAACCGACACGCTCAAACTGTCGTTCCTCCCTATGCGAGGTGCGTCAGCCCGCGTCGAGCGGGCCACCCGCGTGGAGGTTGTGATGTCCCGTCAAATACTCCGGGTGCGATGGATCGCAGCGGTCGTCGGAATCGCACTGTCAGTGACTGCCTGCAAAAGCGGCGGCTACTAATCGCAAACCCTTGGCAAAAGTGCCATTTGTTGGGCGCCGCAACAAGTAACACGCGCGAAACCTGAGGCAGTCTGCGAACGCTTACGTTCGAGTCGTCAGGTTATGTCTTCCTGCTCGGAGCAGATGATGCCGGAATCCAAAGCCGATCGCTCACGCAAATCAAACGAAGAAATCGTGAACTTCCTCGAACATGGCGACGCACGTGGTCCGCGTTGGCTCGAAGCCCACCCCGACGCGCGCGAGCGTGCTGAGCAGTATCGGGCCCGTAGGGCACGCGCGAACGACGTGGTGTCTCTCGACGGGCCGCCGGTAGCGCAGCCCCAAACGTAGACGGCGAGAAGCAGGCGCTGTCTCCAAAAGCCCACGCCGCGCTCGCCGCTTCCACAACAATGGCGTCATGACGCCGAGCCTCCACAACTGAGGCAACCAGATGTCCATCACCCGCTCTGACGACGCGATGGGCCGCGGTCTGACGAAGGTCCCGGAAGTCACGATCTATTTCTGGATCACCAAAGTGCTGACGACCGGTATGGGCGAGACGACGTCGGACTATCTGGTGCGCGCGTTCCCGCGGGTACTCGCGGTTGTCGTCGCAGGGGTCATCCTAGTGATCGCACTCGCATGGCAATTCTCCGCCAAGCGCTACGTAGTCGGGATCTACTGGTTTGCAGTTGCCATGGTGAGCGTGTTCGGCACCATGATTGCCGACGCCTTACACATCCAGCTGAAGATCCCCTACGCCGTATCAACCCCGGCGTTTGCAATCACCCTCGCAGCCATTTTCATCACGTGGTACGCGCGCGAAAAGACGCTCTCAATCCACAGCATCAATACCCGCAGCCGCGAGGCGTTCTACTGGGCAACAGTGATGGCGACGTTCGCACTTGGCACCGCCGCCGGCGACCTCACCGCCGTGACGTTTCACCTCGGCTATTTCTCCTCAGCCGTGATGTTCGCGATCGTGATCGCGATCCCGGCCCTCGCGCGTTGGAGGTTCGGTCTCAACTCGATCCTGGCCTTCTGGTTCGCCTACATCGTGACCGGCCCACTCGGCGCATCTCTCGCCGACTGGGTCGCGGTGTCGCATCGCCGAGGCGGGCTTGCGTGGGGCGACGGACCAGTGAGTTTGGGATTGACTGTCGTGATCGTCGGCTTCGTCGCCTACCTCGCGGCGAGTGATGCCAAGACAAATCAGGCGGGACGCCGATCAGCTGGCGCTTGAGCGTCCCGCAATGCGGGCGCCGGGGAACTGCTCCACCAACTCCGCGCGCGCGGCGTCGTCGAGCTGCACGCGAGCTGTGTCGATGTTCTCCGCGAGATGCAGTCGTGTCCGTGTCCCGGGGATGAGCAGGATGTTCGGCGCGAGGTCCAGGAGCCACGCGAGTGCGACCTGCGACGGCGTCGCTCCCAGACGAGCCCCGATGCCGGCAAGGACGGGGCTCGCGAGGATCGCGTCCCGTGCGCGGCCGGGCGTACCGAGCGGG
>CAZDGY010001316.1:0-1746 GCA_964504685.1 uncultured Kofleriaceae bacterium
TGCGCGCGGCTGGCTCTGTCCGGTCGCGGGGCGAGGCGCGGTCGCGGACAGCGGCACGCCCATCGGCGGCGTCTGGACGCGCGCGGGGGCTCGCGCCGGTGCCTTGCCGACCGCGACGAGCGCTTGTTGTCGTCCCGAATCGTCGGCGAGCTTGCGATACGCATCGCGGATCAGGATGAAGATCTCCGCCGCGATCTGGCGGAGCAACGTCGACTGGTAGCGCGCGAACCGATCTGGGTGATAGCGCTTCGTCAGCTCGCCGAACGCCGCACGCACGTCGGTGTCGCCGGCTTCGTAGCCGACGCCGAGCACGAGAAACGGGTTGAGCTTGCGCAGCGACTCCGCCTCTGCTTCGAGCGCGCGCATCAGCTCGGTCTCGGCAGCCGCGACGTCTTCGCCTTCGGCGATCGCGTTCGCGCCCGAAGCGGTCGAGGCGCGCGCCTTCGGCTCGCCCGAAGCCTCGGCCGCCACCTTCTTGTCGGCCGCGAGCGCGCTCTCGATCAGCCATACCGACTTGGTCGGCAACGGATCGAGTGCGAGCTCGACCCCGGCGCCACGTTGCGCATCGGTGACGTGCGTCGCGACCGTGCCGGTCAGCTCGATGACCGACGCGCTGGGTAGCTCGAGATCGATGCGGACGTGCGTTCCGATCGGCGGTGGCGTCGATGTCTTGAGGAACATCGTGCCCTTGCTCAGATCACGCCGATAGATCGTGGCGAGCTGCTGCCACGATGCACAGCGCAACTTGATGCCGAGCGCACCTTCAGCCATCGATCAGCGGAATCATAGACCAGATTTCGAGTGTCCCGAGCCCGGTTTACCGTCGAAATACCCCGCCCCCGATGAGGTCTGCGATGATCTCCGAGACGCCGGCGGGAGCGGGGCGATACGATGCCGCTCGATGGCCGAGACCACCGCGGATTCGCTGTTTCTTCGCGCGTGTCGGCGCGAGCCGGTCGAGCGCACTCCGATCTGGATGATGCGGCAAGCGGGGCGGTATTTGCCCGCTTACCGCGAGGTGCGGTCGCGCGCCTCGTTTCTCGAATTGTGCCGCACGCCCGACCTAGCTTGCGAGGTCACGCTCCAGCCGATCGATCAGCTCGGGTTCGACGCCGCGATCTTGTTCTCCGACATCCTGATCACGCTGCCCGGGATGGGCATCGACGTGGCGTTTCCGGACAGCGGTCCGAAGATTGCGAACCCGGTGCGGACGTCCGCCGCGATCGATGCGCTCGCGGTCCCCGACCCACACGCCGCGGTCCCGTACGTCATGAAGTCGATCGAGACGATCAAGCGCGCACTTGCCGGCCGCGTGCCGCTGATCGGTTTCGCCGGCGCACCGCTGACGATGCTGACCTACGCGGTCGAGGGCGGCGGCTCGAAGGATTACGCGCACACGAAACGGCTGCTGTACGGCTCGCCGCGCGACGCCCACGCGTTGCTCGACAAGTTGGCGGCGACGTGTGCGGTGTATCTCGAGGCGCAGATCGCGGCTGGTGCCGACTGCGTCCAGTTGTTCGATAGCTGGGGTGGCATCGTGTCTCCCGGCGACTTCCGCGAGTATCCATTGCGTTACGCGCGCCGCGTGATCGAGCACGTCAAGAGCAAGTACCCGAGCACGCCGTTCATCTACTTCGTCAACGGCTGCGCGCCGTACCTCGACGACTACGCGTCGTGCGGTGCCGACGTGCTCGGCGTCGACTGGCGAGTCGGCATCGACGAGGTGCGCCGCCGCGTCGGCGACGG
>CAZDGY010001317.1:0-1739 GCA_964504685.1 uncultured Kofleriaceae bacterium
GTGGCAGCGGCGAACTCGCTATCGGCGGCGCGTCCGGGTGCGCGGCGCGAGCAGCTCGCGTCGTACATCAAGCGGCTCGATGACCTCGAGGCGATCTGCAAACGGTTCGGCGGGGTCGAGCGCGCGTTCGCGCTGCAAGCCGGTCGCGAGATTCGCGTCATGGTGATGAACGATCAGGTCGACGACGCGCAGGCAGTCGTGATGAGCAAAGAGATCGCGCGCGCGATCGAGACCGAAGCGACGTATCCGGGCCAGGTGCGCGTCGTGGTCGTGCGCGAGACTCGCGCGTCTGACTACGCTCGCTAGGCCCGCGCCGGCGTCTTCGGAATCTGCTTGGTGTCGCCCTCGATCGGCTCAGCCCACGGCTTGCCTCGCAACAGCGCCTTCGCGCGATCGCGTAGCGCCGGCGTCAACGACCCAGCCTCGGCTGCGGTCCATGCATCTGCGAGCTCGATCGCGGTCTGAAACCGCAGCTCGCGCGACTTCGCGAGCGCGATCGCGAGCACCGCTTCTTGCGCCGCGCCGACCTGGGCGAGCGCCGACGGACGCGGTGGCATCTGATGGACGACCGCGTAGAGCACCGATGCGGTGTCGCGCCCGCCAAACGGCACGCGTCCAGTCAGGCAGCGATAGATCACCGCGCCGAGCGCGTAGACATCCGCGCGCGGATCGACCTGATCGCCTTTGGCTTGTTCCGGCGCCATATACGTCGGCGTGCCGATCACGCCGCCACCGGTGAGGGTGCCGGAGTTGTCGCCGAGCGTCGCGACGCCGAAATCCAAGACCTTCCAGGTGCCGTCCTCGGTCAGGAACAAGTTGTGAGGCTTGATGTCGCGATGCACGATGTGCGCGACGCGCGCCTTCTCCAGCACGCCGGACGTTTGTTCGACAAGCTCGGCGAGCCGAGGGCGTGCGACGCCAGCCGAGCCGCGCAGCAGATCGCCGAGTGACTTGCCGCGCAAGCGCTCCATCGCGAGGAACGGAATCGGATCCTCGGGGGTCGAGGCGTCGAGCACGCGCACGACGTTCGGCGAGTCGAGAGCACTCGCCGCGCGGACCTCGCGCAGGAAGCGTTCGACGTAGTCGCGTTCGCCGAGCAACTCGCGGCGCAGCAGCTTGACCGCGCCCTCGGCCTTCGTCGTCGTGTGTACGGCTTCGTAGACCTCGCCCATCGCGCCGCGGCCGAGCACCGAGCCGAGCTCCCAGTTTCCGACGACGTGGCCGGTGAATCGCCCCGGGCCGCCGATCTGCAACGCGCGATCGAGATCCTGCCGCAGCTCGTTCACCTGCTCTTCGCGCTGCGCGGCGAGCCGCGTCGCTTCGGTCAGCGCTTCGATCGATTCGAGTGAAGCGCGGCGACCGAGGCGCGCCATCACGAAGCCGATCGCATACGACAGCTGGAACCCGAACTGGCCGGCGATCGCCCCTGGCACCGACGTGTGCGAGCGCAGTGGGTAGAAGCCAGGATCGTGCGCGACCCCCGAGATGATGAAGATCGATTCGATCAGGTGCGCGCCGGCGGCGAAGCCGTACAACGAATACGCGGCGAGCGTGTTCTCGGTCCGACAGAAGAAGTACAAGCCGAGCACGACGATCAGCGGCGCGGCCGAGAACAACCCGACGAACATCACACCGAGTTGACCGGCGGTGACGCACAAGAACGCGAGCGCGGTGAGCTGGCGCTGGTCGAGCTTGGTCGGATCGCGCAGCCGGTGATAGATCAGCGCGCTCGACGCGAC
>CAZDGY010001318.1:0-1736 GCA_964504685.1 uncultured Kofleriaceae bacterium
CGGTTGCCACAGCGCGAACGTGCCGTCGAGCGGATCGGCCACGATCGCCATCGTACCGACCTCGCCGAGCTTGAACGCGGGCTTGCGGATCTTGCCGCCCGCTGCGGTGATCTTCGCGGACGTCGCGGTCGCGTCTGCGACTTGCAGATGCGGCAGCCAGTGGCCGTTCGTCGGCGCACCTTGCGGCGTCGTCATGTAGCCGCCGATGGTCTCGCCGCCCGACGCGATCATCGTGTACGAGCCACCGGGCATCGGCACGTCTTGCGTCGTCCAGTTGAACAGCTCGCCGAAGAAGCCCTGCGCCTTCTTCACGTCGGGCGCCACGTACTCGAACCACACGAACTTGCCGGTCGGGATCGTCATTGCTTCGCTCTCCTGTTGGTTACGGCCTACAGTCGAACGAAGGCGCTGCCGATCGACACCGGGAGTGCGGATTTCTTTTCGGCCGGGGCGGCGCGGAGTTACGAACGAACGGCGAGCGGGCCGCCCTCGGCCACGAAGTCGAGCGACACCGAGTTCAGGCAGTAGCGCTGGTGCGTCGGCGGCGGGCCATCGTCGAACACGTGGCCGAGATGAGCGTCGCAGCGCGCGCAGCGGATCTCGACCCGGCGCATGCCGTGGCTCGAATCGACGATCGTCGCGACGTGGGCGGGATCGTACGGTTGGAAGAAGCTCGGCCAGCCGGTGCCCGATTCGAACTTCGCGTTCGAGCTGAACAACGGCAAGCCGCACAACCGGCACACGTACGTGCCAGGTTGTTTGTTGTCGAGCAATAGCCCGCAGAACGGGCGCTCGGTACCTTGGTGCAGGATGACGTGGCGCTCCTCGGGCGTGAACGCCGCAGCGAGGGCGTTGACGCGGTCGTCGGACAGCCGGGTCAGGTCGTAACCAGACTTGGATGTGGTCATGGCCAATGCATACGTCAGAACCGGCAGATGCGTTACCGCCGACCACATGTGCGTTCACCGGGCGAACCGGGCCCGTTCGCACGGCTGATCGCGCCGGTGTATCCTTGGAGGGACGTGGCGGACACGCCGGAACAAGGGGGGCCGCCGCGCGCGGGCTCGGCAAGCGGCGTTGCATCCGCGTCGGCCGAATCGCGAGCGGTAAGTCCGCGCACGCTGGACGGCGAAGGTGATGCGGCCGATTCGGAGCAGTTCGCCGCGGCGGAGCGCTACACGCCAACGCCAGCCACCGGGACACCGCGGCCTTCGCTGAAGCGGCGAGTGACGCGCCCGAGCTTCTTGATCGATCTGACCGCGGGCAGCCCGGTCGGCGAGTACGAAGTGCAATCGCAGATCGGCGAAGGTGCGATGGGCACGGTGTTCTATGCAGTCCATCCGCTGATCGGCAAGAAGGCCGCGATCAAGGTGTTGAAGCCCGAGCTGTGCGCGAACCAAGCGCAGATCGATCGATTCGTGCAGGAAGCTCAGGCGGTCAACAAGATCGGCCACCCGAACATCGTCGACGTGTTCTCGTTTGGCGAGCTCGCGGACGGCCGCGTCTACATGGTGATGGAGTGGCTGCGCGGCGAAGATCTAAAGACGCGACTCGCGCACGGCCCGATGCCGGTCGCCGATGCCTGCACGATCCTGGAGGGCATCGCGCGCGCTCTCGAGGCCGCGCACGCCCAGGACATCGTCCATCGCGACCTCAAGCCGGATAACGTCTTCCTGCATCAGGTCGAGAACGGACCGCAGATCGTCAAGCTGCTCGACTTCGGCATCGCGAAGCTC
>CAZDGY010001319.1:0-1733 GCA_964504685.1 uncultured Kofleriaceae bacterium
GTTCATCCGAGACGCTCGTGATGCCCGAATACACCGACGCCCTCGGCTACAACCCGCGCCACGGCGAAGCGATCACGGTGATCCGCTCTGCGATCGGCGAGGAGCGCGGCTACATGCTTCGCGTCGCGCGGTTCACGACGCTTGGCTTCACGATCCCCGACTTCAGGATCCACGTGCACGACCTTCCTGATGGCTACGGCATCGACGGCATCCTCGGGTTGAGCTTCCTGCGCCAGTTCAACTACGAGATCCGATCGGCTGAGGGGCGGGTCGTCGTCGAGCGCATCGCCACGTGAGTCGTCGGCTGCTCATCGGTCTCACGGTGCTGCCGATCGTGATGGCGTGTGGCGCTCATCGGCCGACGTCGGCAACACCCATCGATGGCGCCGAGGTTGGCCTCGGTTCGCTCGTGCAGTCGGCCACACACATCTCGATCGACGTGCTGATCCCTTCAGAAGGCGATGTGACAGCAGCTCTCGAACGCGCACGCAACGAAGTGAAAGCGACCGCCGCCACGATCGCCGACGTACTCCCGCCGAATCCCGACGCACCGGTGGTCAAGATCGAGCTCGGGAACATTGCCGACGAGCACTGGGATCATCACCTCCCGGGATATGCAGAATCGATGATCGATCCCGATGAGTTCGAGGCTGCCGATCGGTCGGCCGGTGTCATCGTCATCAGCGCGCGCGCCCCGGAAGCGCGCGGATGGGAAATGATCCGCCTCGTCACAACTCTCGCGATCGATCTGGCTGCGTCGCAGAGCGGCTGGATCTACGACTCGTATCGAGCCGAGCTTCACGACGCCGAGTCGTTCGCTTCCTCGGTCCCCGATTCCCGCAATCCAGATGTTCGAACCATCCTGCGCGTCGTCGGCGTCGTGCCGACCAAAGGCGGGCTGGACCACATTCGAACGATCGGTTTGTGGCGGCTCGGACTGCCAGAGCTTTACGTGCCCGATGTGCCGCACGAGTACCTCGACGCGACGATCGAGCTCGTTCGAGCGACGGCACAGATACTGAGCCAGCGCCGTCGCGTCACGCGTCGCGGCATCATCGAGCTGGACGAGTCGACGCTATCGCCGGGCTGGGCGCGGATCGGCTCCGGCGGTCGATTCGTTTGGTCGGCGCGATGGATGCGCGGGCCGATTCACGACCACGCGATGCAAATCGTGCTTGCGGTACCAGGCGCGCGCGACAAGGATCCGACCGCGCTGATTGCCGCGGTTCGAAAGTTCGCGGGCAGCGTCAAGCCGTAACGCTTGCCGACCCGAGTCCGCTCAAGTCACGGTGCCAACGCTATACTGAGCCGTGGAAACCCGGCCTCTCTCGATCTCCGGTACCGAGATCAAGACCATCTACGACCTGCTGGACTTGCTTCGCGTTCGGCCCGGGATGTGGATCGGCTATTCCGCGATCACCAGACTTGAAGGCTTCCGAATCGGTATCCATGCGGCGCACGCGTCACTCGAGACCGAGACTCCGCCGTTTCATAGTTTCCACGACTGGGTAGCCGCTCGTCTCGGTCGCCAGAAGAACGGTCACGGCTGGAGCTCGATGCTTCTCGAAGTGTGCGGCGACGAGGGCGCCGCGTTCGAGAGGTTCTGGATCGAGCTCGATGCGTTCCGGCTCGGAGCAACGGCTTCATGACCCGCGCGACAGCGGTCCAGCTCCCGCCGCCTCGCGACCTCGAACGTATCTGCAAGGGCATCGCGACGCTCGAGGCGATCCTCG
>CAZDGY010001320.1:0-1730 GCA_964504685.1 uncultured Kofleriaceae bacterium
GCCGGCAACATCGCGAAGGGCGGACCGGCGGCGAAGTACCTCGACGCGCACGGCGTCAAGCCCGCCGACTACAACCAGTACGGCGCGCGCCGCGGCAACCACGAGGTGATGGTGCGCGGCACGTTCGCGAACATCCGGATCAAGAACAAGATGGTGCCGGGCGTCGAAGGCGGCGTGACCAAGCATTTGCCGGACGGCGCGCAGATGGCGATCTACGACGCGGCGATGAAGTACGCCGAGGAGAAAGTCCCGCTCGTCGTGATCGCGGGCGAGCTCTACGGCTCGGGCAGCTCGCGCGATTGGGCCGCGAAAGGCACGCTGCTCCTCGGCGTGCGCGCGGTGATCGCGAAGAGCTTCGAGCGCATCCACCGCTCGAACCTGATCGGCATGGGCGTCTTGCCGCTGCAGTTCGAGCCCGGACAAGACGCTTCGACGATCGGGCTCACCGGCGACGAGGTGTTTACGATCGAAGGCATCGCGGGTGGCGTGGCGCCGAAGAAGAAGATCTCGGTGACCGCAGGAGACAAGAAGTTCACGGTGATCGCGCGGGTGGATACGCCGCAGGAGAGCGAGTACGTGACGCACGGCGGGATCCTCACGTATGTCCTGCGCCAACGCGCTACTCAGCCCTGAAATCAGAGATCAGAAATCAACGATCAGAGATCTGAGACTTTCGGGACGCACCGTGCTTTCTGATCTCTGATTTCTGATCGTCATTTTGGTTGAAAGCCTTTTCTATAGATCCTGATCTTTCTTCGGGGATGAAGCCCCCAAGCCCTCGCCCGATCCGCAAAGGTCGACTTGGGCATCCCCATCGAGATCGCCGCCGCACGAATCGATCCGTACGCCGCCAGCGCCTGGGCCATCGCGTGCATCAGCTTCGCGTCGTAGCCGCCTGGATCGGTTGGATCGACGAGCTCGCCGGGCGGTGGCGGCTCGGTGCCGGTCGCCAGCCGGCTGCGGCCGAGGCCGAGATCGGGAAAGAAGTCGCCGCGCTCGAGCACCGAGCCGCCGATCGCGACTGCGCGCGCGACCGCGTTGCGCAGCTCGCGGACGTTGCCCGGCCAGTTGTAGGCGGCGAGTGCGCGCCAGGCGTCGTCCGAGATCGTACGCCGGCCGTGGTGGTCGGCGAGCTCGTCGAGCGTGACCTCGACTAGCTCGCCGAGATCGGACATCCGCTCGCGCAGCGGCGGCAACGCGAGCACGACGGTGGCGAGCCGATGATAGAGATCGAGCCGCAGCCGCGCGGATTCGGTGCCGAGGCCAGACAACTGGTTGGTCGCAGCGATGATCCGGACGTCGACCGCGCGATCGATCGAGCCGCCGACCCGCCGGATCCGGCGAGTCTCGAGCGCGCGCAGCAGCGTCGGCTGGAGCTCGATCGGTAGCTCGCCGATCTCGTCGAGGAACAACGAGCCGGCATTCGCTTCGACGAACACGCCATCGCGCGCATCGACCGCGCCGGTGAACGCACCGCGCTCGTGACCGAATAGCTCGGAGCCGACGAGCTCGCGCGGGATCGCGCCGCAGTTGACCGCAACGAACGGCGCCGGCGATCGCTTCGAGCCTTCGTGGACGATGCGCGCGATCAGCTCCTTGCCGGTGCCGGTCTCGCCGACGATCAGCACGTTGCAGTCGGTCTGCGCCGCGCGCAGCGCCTGGTCGACGATCGTACGCAGCGCCGGTTCGGAGCCGCGCAGCAAGTCGAGCGCACGCGAGCGCGGCGCGCC